>JBJTSL010000240.1:0-7248 GCA_046076625.1 Allobrachymonas sp. | reverse complement strand
GGTGGCTTTGGCAGCGTCGCATCGGGCGCGCTGGCGCGTAGGGCGAGGGCATTGAGGGCGCCGTTCATGAGCGTGGTGAAGAGTTCGGCGCTGCAAGCGGGGCGTAGCTTGCCGGTTTGGATGGCGGCTTCGATGCCCGTGTGCAATGATGCAGTGCTCCAGTCTTGCTCGAGCGCTTGCCCAAGTGCGCGGTCTGCCAGTGACGTACCCGCTTACGAGCGAAGCTTTTGGCCAGAAGCGTTTCGGCTTTTTCGACCCCAGTGGCCTGTGGGTCGATATCGTGGAGCAAATCGAGCCACAGCCGGGATACTGGAATTCATAGATGCAATAAACGGAATGAAGCCTGAGTCGAATCTGCGTCGAATGCTATTTAATTGATAGTAACTGTTGCATGCGATATTGAAAAGTAAAGCGATGACGGAGGGTGTATCTTTTCAAAAATCTGAATCGCAAACCTTCAACTCAGCAGCTAAGGCGTTTGTTTCGCGCTCAGCGCGGTGTCATAAAAAAGCTCCTTGAACAAAATGTCCAAGGAGCTTGAGATGCTGGCTTGATGGCAGACTATTGACGCGGCCTGCAATCGTATCTTGGATACGCTAGATCTGACAAACGCGTCACTTCTTCCTGTCTTTCTCCATCGCTTCCATGATGGCTTTCATCGGGTCTTCTTCTTTGGACTCGCCCGCTTTCTCGCCCTCTGGCTTGAGTGGGTCGCCGGGCTTGGCCTCGCCGGGTTTTTCTTCCGCTTTGGGCTCTTCAGTGGGTGTGGTGATTTGAAGTTGCTCCAGCACCTGGTCTTTGTTGAGCTTTTCTACCTTCTCGATGCCGCCCGTGACCAGCGACGGGAAGATCATGATGGAGGCCACCATGATCAGTTGCAAGATGATGAAGGCAATCGAGCCTTTGTAGATTTCCGTGGTGGTGACCGCAGGGATCAGTTCCTTGGTTACGCGGTCGCGGTAGTCAAATTTGGCGGCCACGGAGCGCAAGTAAAACAGCGCAAAACCGAAGGGTGGCGTGAGGAAGGAGGTTTGCAAATTCATCGCGATGATCACGCCAAACCAGATCATTGCGTCATCTGCGGTCATGCCAGGCACGAGGCCGGGTAGGATTTTCTCGGCCACAGGCGCGAGCAGCGGAATCACGATGAAGGCGATTTCAAAGAAGTCGATGAAGCAGCCCAAGATGAACACCAAAATGTTCACCACAATCAAGAAACCCCAAGCTCCGCCCGGCATGCCCTTGAACAAATTTTCTACCCAAAAATGGCCGTCTGCCGCATTGAAGGTGAAGCTGAACACGGTGGAGCCAATCAAGATGAACAGCACAAAGCTGGCCAGCTTGGCGGTGTTTTCCAAGGCCTGCTTGAGCAGGTCGGAATTCAGGCGTTTCTTGCCCAGTGCCAGAATCAAAGCGCCCAGCGCGCCCATGGCGCCGCCTTCGGTGGGTGTGGCCACTCCGAGGAAAATCGTGCCTAACACCAAGAAGATCAGGATCAGCGGAGGCATCAGCACATAGGTCACGCGCTCGGCCAGTTTGGACAGCAGCCCCATCTTGGTGGCGCTATTGATCAAGGCCAGGCTCAAGCCCAGCAGAGAAGCCAAGGTGAGCGAGAGAATCACGATTTCGTCGCCAGCAGCTGGCAATGGGCGCTTGAGCAAAGGCGTGAGCACGGCATTGTGCACTTGCGCCCAAGCAAAACCGGCGACTGCGCACAGCAGCACGAGGAACAGCAATGACTTGTGGCCCGATGCGCCATTGGGTTCTTTGTAGATGCGTGCTTCGGGCGGCAGCGGCGGCACCATGGCGGGCTTGAAGAGCGCGACCACCACGATGAACAGCACATACAGTCCCACCAAAAACAAACCAGGCACCAAAGCGCCGGAATACATATCGCCCACCGAGCGACCCAACTGGTCAGCCAACACGATCAGCACCAGAGATGGCGGAATCGCCTGCGCGAGTGTGCCAGAGGCCGTGATCGTGCCAGTGGCAATCACACGGCTGTAGCCATAGCGCAGCATGATGGGAAGGGAAATCAAGCCCATCGAGATCACAGCAGCTGCTACCACCCCGGTGGTGGCAGCCAGCAGAGCGCCGACCAAAATCACGGCAATCGCCAAGCCGCCACGCAACGGGCCAAACACTTGACCCACAGTTTCCAGCAAGTCTTCCGCCATACCCGAGCGTTCCAAAACAATCCCCATGAAGGTGAAGAACGGAATCGCCAGCAGCGTGTCGTTTTGCATGATGCCGAAGATGCGCGAGGGCAGGGCTTGGAACAGCGTGGCCGGGAACAGTCCCGCCTCCATTCCAACAAAACCGAACGCCAAGCCCACCGCAGCCAAGCCGAAAGCCACCGGGAAGCCGGTGAGCAAAACAACGAAGAGCCCTGCGAACATCAAGGGCACAAAATTTTGTGCGAGGAAAGAAGCTTCTTGCATGATCAGGCTCCTGCCTTGTTGATTTTTTCCACCGCCAAACGCTCAGCCAATTCTGCCTCGAGGCGTTCTGCGGCAATCTGGTCATCTGATTTGGCGGCGTCGCCCCCAATTGGATCAGCAATCACGCCGCGCAAAAAGGCGATCCGCTTGATCAGCTCAGACACACCTTGCAGCATGAGCAAAGCAAAGCCAATCGGCACCAAGATATACACCGGCCAACGAATCAAGCCGCCAGCGTTCTGGCTCATTTCACCGTTGTTGAAAGCGTTCATGAACGGCGCCCAGCTCAGCGTGATCAAGAGCACGCACAGCGGGAACAACACAAACAAAATGCCGCCCACATCCACCCAGTTGCGCGTCCGGTCTGTCAGGCGCGAGGAGATGAAGTCGATGCGCACATGCGAATTCTTCAAAAAGCCGTAGCCCGCGCCGAGCATGAAGACGGCAGCAAACAGATACCACTGGATTTCCAGCAAGCCGTTGGAGCTGATGTCAAAGGCTTTGCGCACGATGGCATTGCCTGCGCTGATGAGGGTGGTGGCCAAGATCAGCCACATCGTGAACTTGCCGATTAGCGTGTTGAGCCGATCAATGAGCCCTGCGAGAGACAAAAGTCCTGTCATGGTTGTGATCTCCTAGAAGTTGAAATGTGTGGCCAGCGTGGCTGGTAGTCTGTGGTGTATTGTCACTGCGCTTTGCCCCTTGGCTATGGCAGAAGTCTGACGTTCGTATCGCGGGTATTCCCTAGTCTGTGTTGGAAACCAATTGCCGATCAGGGCGTGAGTTGTCCAGTCTTTGCCCATGAATTGTCTAAGTCAAGGATAATTGGCAAATACCTGCAACGCTATTTCAATTTTGAAAATGTGCCTCCACTGTGTCTGCCAGTGTCACACCCTCCGTCAATGTGATTGACACGCCTGCGATCCGCCAAGCGGGCGCGGATGCATTGTCTTTGGCGCTGATGGATGCCCGTAACCGCACCTTGCATTTGATGGCGGAGTTTGAGCGCTTGGTGCCTGATTTGCGTTTTGCCAAAGACCTGTCTGTGCCGCGCATGAGTGAGGTGTTGCCGCCTTTGTGGCTGCTCGGGCATGTGGGCTGGTTCCAAGAGGTTTGGGTGGGGCGCAACACGCAACGTGCTTTAGGGCAACGCTGCCCAACCCAGCCCACACTGCTGGCCTCCATCGAGCCACGCGCCGATGCCTGCTTTGACCCGCGTATCGTGCCCCGAGCGGAGCGCTGGACGCTTCAGTATCCTGATGTGTCCACCATCAAAAGCTATTTGTTGGAGACGCTGGAGAGCACGCTGGAGCTACTGGAGAAAACGCCTGAGACCGATGAAGGTTTGTATTTCTTTCGCCTAGCGCTTGCGCGAGAAGACCAAATGGGAGAGCAGTTCATCGTGATGGCACAGGCGCTGGGCTTAAAGCTGCCCACTCAACTGCCTGGGGCGCGCGCTGCGCGCGAGGCCATCCTCGTGCCGGCTTGCACTTGGAGCCAGGGGGCCGCAGCGGAGGGCTTTGCGTTTGACAATGAATGGCCGCAGCATGCCGTGCAAGTGCCCGAGTTCGACATTGATGCGCAGCCGGTAAGTTGGGCGCAGTACAGCGAGTTTGTGACGGATGGCGGCTATGACAACATGGCACATTGGAGCGCAGAGGGCAGGCAATGGCTGCAAGAAGTGTCCGCCGGTTTGGGCAAAGAGTTTGGTCGCCGTGCGCCGCGCTATGTCGAGCAAATTGGCGCGGCCAGCGGCGCGGTGCTGGCGCTGCGCTTTGGGCAGATGCAACGCTTGGCCAGCAGCGCGAGCGCAACCCATGTCACATGGCACGAAGCCGGCGCCTACGCGCGCTGGGCCGGACGCAGGCTGCCCACCGAAGTGGAATGGGAAATCGCCGCCAGCCGTTTGCAAGGGCAGGGCTTTGCGTGGGGTGATGTGTGGGAATGGACGAGTAACACCTTCCGTCCTTATGTGGGCTTCGTGCCTTCACCCTGGTTACAAGGCAGTACGGTGCATTTTGAGCATTGCAAAACCCTGCGCGGTGCCAGCTGGGCTACGCGGGATCGCATGAAAGTGCCGACTTTCCGTGGCTTTGCGCGGCCTGGGCGCGATGGCGGGTTTGTCGGGTTTCGGACTTGCGCCATGTGATTGTTTTGAGTGTTCCTAGCGTATCGCCGGCATAACATCGACGAAGCTTGCTATGTATTAAATAGCAGATAACGAGGCAATAAGTTTGTGCACAACCATGACACAAAGCCTTGATTAAACCGCTACACTCCCCAACTTGATGGAAACGTGCGTGCCACGCTGCACAAGACTAACTTATTGATTTCATTGGATTTTTATGGCTTTGATTCCCGCCACCATCCTGACTGGCTTCCTGGGCAGCGGTAAAACCACCTTACTCAAGCGCGTTTTGTCTGAAGCGCATGGGCAGAAGATTGCGGTGATCGAAAACGAGTTTGGTGAGGAGAACATTGACAACGACATTCTCGTGGCCGATACGAAGGAGCAAATCATTCAGATGAGTAATGGTTGCGTTTGCTGCACCATTCGCGAAGATTTGCGCTCCACGCTACGAGATTTGGCTGAGAAAAAGCGCAAAGGCGAGCTCGATTTTGAGCGTGTTGTGATTGAGACCACGGGTTTGGCCGATCCTGGCCCAGTGGCGCAGACCTTCTTTATGGACGACGAGATTGCTGAACAGTACTTGCTCGACTCCATTCTCACCTTGGTGGACGCCAAACACGCTGCCATTCAACTCAACGACCGCCAAGAGGCGCGCCGCCAAGTGGGCTTTGCTGATCAGATCTTCATCAGCAAGAGTGATTTGGTGGCCAAAGACGAGGTGGATGCCTTGATCCATCGCTTGAAGCACATGAATCCGCGTGCGCCGCAGCGACCAGTGCATTTTGGCGATGTGAAGATCAGCGAGGTGTTTGACCTGCGTGGCTTCAATCTGAATGCCAAGCTGGATATCGACCCCGATTTCCTCAGAACTGATGATCATGAGCATCACCACCACGATCATGACCACGAACACGGTGAGCATTGCGATCACCCCAGCCACTCGCATGGGCATGGCCATCATCACCATCATGATGACGATGTGAAAAGCTTCGTATTCCGCTCGGACAAACCATTTGACCCGGCAAAATTGGAAGACTTTTTGGGCGCGATTGTGAACATTTACGGCCCGCGCATGCTGCGCTACAAAGGCGTGCTTAACATGAAGGGCACCGAGCGCAAGGTGATTTTCCAGGGGGTGCACCAGCTCATGGGCTCGGACCTGGGACCCAAATGGGAGCCAGATGAGTCGCGCCTTTCGAAAATGGTGTTTATTGGGCTGGATCTGCCAAAAGACATTTTTCTGCAGGGCTTGGAGCAATGCCTGTCAGCATGATGTGGCGCTCTGAGATGGCAGTGGTGTGATTTATTGAGCAGTTTTGACAAGTTTTCTGGGTGGGGTCAGCGATGTTGGATGTATTTTTGAAAATGATGGGCGTGGGAGCAGGACAAGGGTCGGGTAAATCGCTACAATCGCTCGCCGATTCCAAATCCGTGGAAGATGCAAAAAGCGGTATAACGCGAAGTCATACAGCATCGGGAGCTGGCTTGGAAGACCATCATGCACAAGCCACTGCCGCTAGGAGACAAGAAGTGAAAACCCCAGCCAAGAAGTCCATCGTGGTGAAAAAAGCCAACAAAGCAACTGCGAAACCTCAACCAAAATCGAGCGTTAAAGCATCGGGAAAACCTGCCAGCAAACCGTTAGCTGCAAAAAAACCGGCCAGCAAGTCAGCAGCCAAAACGGCAAATCCCGCCTCCAAAACTGTAGCGACCCAGAAAAAAGCTGCAAAACCCGCGCCTCAAGCAGTGGCCAAGCAATCTCCTAAAAAGGCGGCAGCCAAGCCTGCAAGCAAGTCAGTTGCCAAAAAGCCGGTGGACAAAGCTCCGGCGAAAGCCCCTGCGAAAGCTGCAGCCAAACCCACGCCCAAACCTGTCAACAAACCGGCAAGCAAACCAACAAATAAAGCACCTACGAAAGCACCCGTCAAAGCAACTGCCAAGGCGGCATCTCTAAAACCCAGTCCAGTTTCTTCAAAAACTCCTCCCAAATCTTCGCCCAAGGCCCATGCTCCTGCGCCCCACAAATCCACCGCCAAAACTGCACCAGCGCCTGCTGCTGCCAAGCTGGTGGTCGTTGCGCCAGCCGCCAAGCCCTCAGCTCCCCCACCGCCACCGCCACCGCCCAAGACCACCAAGGCCGGTGCGCGCGTTGTTCCCTCTTATGCCCCTTTGCCCGCAGACCAGTCGCCCCACGGCGGCAACACGGCGGCCAAAGCCAGTTTCACCATGTCCGCACCCGTTCTCGCACCGCCCCCTCAAGTCGTCATCAAAAAAGACGCCAAACTCGCCAACAATTGGAAGACCAAATCCCCCGAGCAACTCAGTGATGCCGAAGTCATCGCCATGCCCGACAGCGAATACATGAATGCCAAGCAAATGGCCTTCTTCCGCTTAAAGCTCGTTGCTTTGAAAGAAGGCATCCTCTCCAATGCTGGCGAGACGACCGAGCATCTGCGCGAAGACACGTCCATCGTGCCTGATCCCGCAGACCGCGCCACGATTGAGGAAGAGCATGCCTTGGAGCTGCGTACGCGTGACCGTGAGCGCAAGCTGCTCAAGAAGATCGAGCAGTCCATTGCCAGCATCGATGCCGATGAGTATGGCTATTGCGATGAGACTGGGGAGCCGATCGGCGTGGCACGCTTGATCGCAAGGCCCACGGCCACGCTTTCA
>JBJTSL010000239.1:0-5543 GCA_046076625.1 Allobrachymonas sp. | reverse complement strand
TGAGCAGAACCAGAGCATGAAAAAAGCCACCGGGTCTCCCCAGCGGCTTACTCCTGATTTCATAGCACTTCGCGCAGATTTGATGTCGGCGAAGTGCCCAAAACGCTCTAAAAATCAGTTGCGGGTCTGATCGACCAGCTTATTCTTTGCAATCCAAGGCATCATGGCGCGCAACTGGGCACCAACCTTTTCGATCTGGTGATCGGCGGTGTTGCGGCGGCGAGCAGTCATGCCGGGGTAGCAGGTGCGGCCTTCCAAGATGAACATCTTGGCATAGTCGCCGTTTTGAATGCGCTTCAAAGCATTGCGCATGGCTTTGCGTGACTCTTCGTTGATTACCTCGGGACCGGTCACATACTCGCCAAACTCCGCGTTGTTGGAGATGGAGTAGTTCATGTTGGCGATACCACCTTCGTAGATCAGGTCAACGATTAGCTTCAGTTCGTGCAAGCACTCAAAGTACGCCATCTCGGGAGCGTAGCCTGCCTCCACCAGGGTCTCATAGCCCATTTTGATGAGTTCGACCGCACCACCGCAGAGCACAGCTTGCTCGCCGAACAAGTCGGTCTCGGTTTCTTCTTTGAAGTTGGTTTCAATGATGCCAGCCTTGCCGCCGCCATTGGCCATCGCATAGCTCAGCGCCAATTCACGGGCTTTGCCTGATTTGTCTTGGTGTACCGCGATCAGGTGAGGCACGCCACCACCTTGGGTGTAGGTGCTACGCACGGTGTGGCCAGGTGCCTTGGGGGCGACCATCCACACATCCAAATCCGCGCGAGGCACAACTTGGTTGTAATGCACGTTGAAGCCGTGTGCGAACACGAGAGATGCGCCTTGCTTCAAGCTGGATTCGATTTCGCGGTAGACAGCTGCGATGTTTTCATCAGGCAACAAAATCATCACGATGTCAGCAGATTCGACGGCATCATTGACTTCTGCGACTTGCAGACCAGCCTTGGCCACTTTGTCCCAGCTCGCACCGCCCTTGCGCAGACCGACGACGACCTTCACGCCGCTGTCATTCAAATTCTGCGCATGCGCATGGCCTTGGCTGCCGTAACCGATGATGGCGACTGTCTTGCCTTTGATGAGGGACAGATCGCAGTCTTTGTCGTAAAAAACTTTCATTTCATTTTCTCCAGGTTTGTTGGTTAGGTTAAAGATTTTTTGAACGCAGAGGTCGCGAAGGATTCGCAGAGGACGCAGAAAAGAAAACCAAAATGTGGCTGTTTCTTTTTTGCGTCTTCTGCGTAGTTTTAGCGTCCTCTGAGTTCAAAGGGATTTCAAATTTCAAACACGCAAGATTCTCTCACCACGGCCAATGCCGCTGGCACCCGTGCGGACAGTTTCCAAGATGGCGGTGCGGTCGATGGCCTCTAAAAATGCGTCGTTTTTGCTGTGGTCGCCCGTGAGCTCCACCGTGTAGCTTTTCTCGGTCACGTCGATGATGCGGCCACGGAAGATGTCGGCCATGCGCTTCATCTCTTCGCGCTCTTTGCCCACTGCGCGTACCTTGACCATCATCAACTCGCGCTCGATGTAGGCGCCTTCCGTGAGATCGACCACCTTGACCACTTCAATCAAACGGTTCAAATGCTTGGTGATTTGCTCGATTACTTCGTCCGAGCCACTGGTGACGATGGTCATACGCGAAAGCGATTCGTCTTCCGTGGTGGCCACGGTGAGAGATTCGATGTTATAGCCACGGGCGGAGAACAAGCCCACTACGCGGGAGAGAGCACCAGGCTCGTTTTCAATCAAAACTGCAATGATGTGTTTCATGATGATTCCTCTTTTCTACAGCCCTCCTCTGTTGACGGTAATCAACAGACTTGGCTGCAAATAGATTGATCGTTAGGTTAAAAAACTAGGGGCGCTGAGTTAGAGCTCTTCAGATCCCAACAGCATTTCCGTGATGCCCTTACCGGCTTTCACCATCGGCCAGACGTTTTCCGTCGGGTCGGTGCGGAAATCCATGAAGACGGTGCGATCTTTGAGCTTGCGGGCTTCGCGCAGCGCAGGCTCGACGTCTTGTGGACGCTCGATCAGCATGCCGACGTGACCATAAGCCTCGGCGAGCTTCACAAAGTTAGGCAGCGCATCCATGTAGGAATGTGAATACCGGCCTTCGTAATCGAGCTCTTGCCATTGGCGCACCATGCCCAAATATCGGTTGTTCAGGCTGACTACCTTAATGGGCGTGTTGTATTGCAAGCAGGTGGAAAGCTCTTGAATGCACATCTGCACCGAACCTTCACCCGTGATACAAAACACCTCAGCATCTGGCTTGGCCATTTTGATGCCCATAGCATACGGAATGCCCACACCCATCGTGCCGAGTCCGCCCGAATTGATCCAGCGATTCGGTTGGTCAAAGCGGTAGAACTGAGCCGCCCACATTTGGTGTTGGCCGACGTCAGACGTGATGTAGGTCTCAACGTCTTTGGTCATGTTCCACAGCGTCTCGACCACCATCTGCGGCTTGATCACATCTTTGGCGCCACGATCGTATTTGAGGCAATCTTTGCCGCACCAAGATTCGATGCTGCTCCACCAAGCGGCCAGATCAGCTGGCGCGGCGCGTTGCGGCATTTCTTTGATCTGGTTGATCATTTCCGTGAGCACGTCTTTCACATCTCCCACGATGGGAATGTCCACCTTCACACGCTTGGAAATGGAAGATGGGTCGATGTCAATATGAATGATCTTGCGCTCGTTTTGCGCAAAGTGCTTGGGGTTTCCAATCACGCGGTCGTCAAAACGAGCACCCACAGCGAGCAGCACATCGCAGTTTTGCATCGCGTTGTTGGCTTCAACGGTGCCGTGCATACCCAGCATGCCGAGGAATTTTTTATCAGACGCGGGATACGCGCCCAAGCCCATGAGCGTGTTGGTCACGGGATAGCCGAGCATATCAACCAAGGTGCGCAACTCGTTGCTCGCTCCGCCCAAGATCACGCCACCGCCCGTGTAGATATAGGGGCGCCTGGCTGTGAGCAGCAATTGCAAAGCCTTGCGAATCTGCCCGCCATGGCCCTTGACCTTGGGCTGGTAGCTGCGAAGTTCCACAGGCTGCTTGTAAGCCGCGGCATCAAACTTCACTTTGTTGAAGCTCACATCCTTCGGAATGTCCACCACCACTGGGCCGGGGCGGCCTGTGCGGGCAATATGAAAGGCCTTCTTGATCGTATCGGCCATGTCTCGCACGTCTTTGACCAAGAAATTGTGCTTCACGATCGGGCGGGTGATGCCCACCGTATCGCATTCTTGGAAGGCATCGAGGCCGATGGCGGGAACAGGCACCTGGCCGGTGATGATCACCATCGGAATGCTGTCCATGTAGGCGGTGGCGATGCCAGTGACGGCATTGGTCACGCCGGGGCCGCTGGTGACGAGTGCGACGCCCACGTCGCCGGTGGCACGCGCATAGCCGTCAGCCGCATGCACCGCCGCTTGCTCATGGCGCACCAAAATGTGCTGCATGCTTTGCTGCTTGTACAGTGCGTCATAAATGTGCAACACAGCGCCGCCGGGGTAACCCCAAACGTATTTGACTTTTTCGGCAGCTAATGCAGCGCACAGCACTTCAGCGCCGCGCATTTCGGGCAGGTGTGATGAATTTGGGGACGTAGCCGCGCTGGAAGCAGCAGCAGCCGAGGCGATTTCCGCCTTGGAGATTTCCATGATGATCAACCTTTAAGAGTTAAGCGTAACTTTGCAGGTACTCCTCACGCACGCTTGCGACGCCGTTGCGGAGCTTCGGACTTTGAACATGAGCTTGCCTGAGGACAGCCGGATCAAACCCCTTTTGAAAGTAAGATTATGCCATGGCCAGCCGGTTATACAGCTGCGCTGCAAAATACAAGACGAGACCTCCCCCTTTGGCCACCGAGCAAGAACTCTCCGATTTCCTCAAATCTGTGGAAAAACGCGCCTTCAAGCGCTCGGTCTATCACGTCCGGGACGAGGTCGCGGCTCTGGACATCGTGCAAGACAGCATGATCAAGCTGTCGGTGCACTATGCCGACAAGCCCGCCGCCGAGCTGCCCTTGCTGTTTCAACGTATCTTGCAAAACACCACGCTGGATTGGTTTCGCAGGCAGAAAACGCACAATGCGCTGTTTTCCAACATGGGCGACTTTGACAAAAACGGCGAAGACGGCGAATTTGACTTACTGGAAACTTTGGAGGCACTTGACGCCTCTGATGGCACGGAAAGTGCTGAATTGCAAGTTTCTCGGGGGCAAATGCTGAAGGAAATCGACGATGCGGTGCAAACCCTGCCCACGCGTCAACGAGAAGCCTTCCTCATGCGTTACTGGGAGGAAATGGACGTGGCAGAAACTGCCGCCGCCATGGGATGCTCAGAAGGTAGTGTGAAAACGCACTGTTCTCGTGCAGTTGCTGCACTTAGCAAGGTACTCGGCGCCAAAGGAATCAAACTTTAGTATTCATTGAAGCCACGCACATCCCAGCACAGTTCAAAAAAATCGACAAGTATTCAAACAGGAGAAGATCATGACCAATTCAACAGTCCTCGAACGCGAAGCCCGAATGGATCGTATTGGCCTGAAGGTGGCAGCGATGTTGGACGATCAACCCTTGGCTCACGACATTTCGGAGCGTCTGCGTGTTGCTCGTCAGCAAGCCGTAGCTCAACGTAAGAAGGCCTTTCAGCCTCAAGCCGCCTATTCTCTGCACATGAGTGGCGGCGCAGCCGTGCTTGGTGGGGGTGACGGCTTGGGCTGGTTCAACCGCATGGCCAGCGTGCTGCCCCTGCTGGTACTGGCGGTGGGCTTGGTGATGATCAACATGAACGTCAATGACGAACGCGCCTCTGAATTGGCCGAGGTGGACATGCAAATCCTCACCGATGATTTGCCCCCCGCAGCGCACACCGATGCCGGCTTTGCGCAATACCTGAAATTTGGCCCCCCTTCTTCGGGTGGCTCGCCGCTGTGAGTAAAGCGGCGCTGGGTTGGTTTCGCTCTTTGATTTTGTGATGCGCTTTCTTTTCGCACCCATTCCGCGCTTTGCAGGTCTGTCTCAGGCCTGCAAGTTGGCTAGCCTTGGCTTGTGGGTGTTGTTGGTCAGCGCTGCGCACGCGCAAAAGCCTGAATCGCCTCAGCCCACTTCTGCGGCAGTTGCTCCTGCGGTCAGCAGTAAACCCAGCGCCTTGACCCAGCCCTTGTGGAAGAGCCTCAGTCCAGCGCAACAAACCGCCCTCAAGCCCTTGGCTGCGCATTGGGACACCATGGCTCTGGGGCAAAAGCGCAAATGGATCAGCTTGGCTGCTGATTTCGATAAGCTGCCCCCCGCCCAACAGGCCAAGCTGCACGCTCGTATGACCGAATGGGTGTCCTTGAGCCCCCAGCAACGCAATGAAGCGCGCCAGAATTTCGCCCAGCACCGCGAGCTGACCGATGGCCTCACACCCGAGCAGCGCAAAGCACAGTGGCAAGCCTACCAAGCCTTGAGCCCGGAAGAAAAGGCCAAGCTGGCGCAACGCGCGCCCAAACCCGCCGTTGTGGGCGCTGCGCCTG
>JBJTSL010000238.1:0-2710 GCA_046076625.1 Allobrachymonas sp. | reverse complement strand
ATGCTCGAAGGCGTGGGCGGGGGCTTTACTTGGGGTGCGGTGTTATTGACGATGTAGTCTGCTCGTTATGACCAAGCAAATTGTTTTTGTTGACGTGGATGACACACTCATCCGCACTGTTGGAAGCAAGCGAATACCGATGCCTGATGTTGTAGAGCAAATTCGGCAACTGAAAAGTAGTGGAGCAATTTTGTATTTGTGGAGTTCTGGCGGCGCAGACTATGCAGAATCTTCGGCGATTGAACTAGGTATTGAAGATCAATTTATTGGTTTCTTGCCAAAGCCAAATGTTTACATTGACGACCAACCATTGCATGAATGGCGTTTGTGCCGTCATTTCTATCCATCTCAAGCAAATCAAATTAACGTTTAAACATTAACTATGAAATCTTTCGCATTTGTTTTCCCCGGCCAAGGCTCGCAAGCCGTGGGTATGTTGGATGGCTGGGGCGATCACCCGGCTGTGGCTGCGGTGCTTCAAGAAAGCTCGGAGGCATTGGGTGAAGATGTCGCCAAGCTGATCAAAGAAGGGCCGAAGGAGGCGCTGGCTTTGACGACGAATACGCAACCTGTGATGCTGGTGGCGGGGGTTGCGGCTTATCGGGCTTGGGTGGCTGAGGGTGGTGCTCAACCTACCGTGGTGGCGGGGCATTCGTTGGGAGAGTATTCGGCGCTGGTGGCTTCTGGTGTGTTGTCGCTGAGTGATGCCGTGCAGACGGTGCGCTTGCGTGCGGCGGCGATGCAAGAGGCTGTCCCGGTGGGTACGGGGGCGATGGCGGCTGTGCTGGGGATGAGTGCGTCGGACGTGATTGCGGGTTGCGCTGAAGCGGCTGCCGCATCGGGCGAAGTGGTGGAGGCGGTGAATTTCAACGATCCGGCACAGACGGTGATTGCGGGCAGCAAGGCCGGTGTGGAGAAGGCCAGCGAAGTGTTGAAAGGCAAAGGAGCCAAAAGGTGCTTGCCGCTGCCGGTCTCTGCGCCATTTCATTCGAGCTTGATGAAGCCTGCGGCGGAAAAGCTCAACGCGAAGTTGGATTCGCTCACTTTCAACACGCCGCAAATCCCGGTGGTGAACAACATCGATGTATTTGTTGAGACCGACGCAACCAAAATCAAAGATGCCCTCTACCGCCAAGCGTTCGGGCCAGTGCGCTGGGTGGAGTGCATCGCGGCGATCAAATCGCGCAATGGGGGCATCGTGATCGAATGCGGGCCAGGCAAGGTGCTCGCGGGCATGTGCAAGCGCATCGATGCTGAGATCGTGAGCGGGGCGGTGTTTGATCCTGCTTCGTTAACGGAAACCAAGGCGCTCCTCACTTAAAAATTCTTTTTTCCTTCTAACAAATATGAGTGAATCTACACAACACATCGCCCTCGTGACCGGCGCTACGCGTGGCATTGGCGCAGCAATTGCGCAAGAATTGAAAGCTGCTGGTATGACCGTCATTGGCACGGCCACCAGCGCAGAAGGCGCAGCCAAGATCACGGCAGCTGGAATCCATGGCGTGGTGCTGAACGTCACCGATGCAGCAGCGACCGATGCCCTGATTGACCAGATCGTCAAGGAGCGCGGCGGCCTGCATGTGCTGGTGAACAATGCAGGCATCACCCGCGACACCTTGGCCATGCGCATGAAGGATGAAGACTGGGATGCCGTGATGGACACCAATCTCAAAGCCGTGTTTCGCCTTTCGCGAGCCGTGATCCGCCCGATGATGAAGCAGCGTTATGGCCGCATCATCAACATCACCTCGGTGGTGGGCGCATCCGGCAACCCCGGCCAGGCCAATTACGCCGCTGCCAAAGCCGGCCTCGCGGGCATGACGCGGGCTCTGGCGTGCGAGCTGGGTTCAAGAAACATCACGGTTAACTGCATTGCCCCCGGCTTCATTGAAACCGACATGACGGCCAGCCTGCCAGAGGAGCAGCAAAAGGCTTTGCTCAATCAAATTGCGCTCCGTCACTTGGGTAAACCCGCCGATATTGCGCACGCTGTGGGTTTCCTGGCCAGCCCACGCGCAGGCTACATCACAGGACAAGAAATCCATGTGAATGGTGGGATGTATATGTGAATGCGAGATGCTACTAAATCAGTAGCATCTTACGCAGATTCTATGACGGCGAACTGCCGATTTCTCTTAAAAACCTACGATTGAAAACCTGCTACTGCCCTGTTGCTGTGACGCCGCAAGTCAGGTTCAAAACGATCTGCCCGCCTGAGGGGAAGGCTGGAATTGTAAAACCCTAATCCTCGTATCCGTAGCTCAAAGGCTATCCGAACCCAAAGTCGTTGGCGATAGTTATGTGCGATATTAGTGGAACGAACAAAAATAATAAGCGACAAACTCATTCCGTCTGAATGCCGGGGAACTTAGAGATTGCTTCAAGCATTTACCCTGGTAATCCCCCCAGAAATAGCATCAATCGTAAGATTTTCCGGCTTCAATTTTCATCGAACACTGCAGCATAAGAGCGAATGTACATACGATCACCTGCACAGAGATACATAACGACTAATACTTTTCTATGTTTTTTCAGAGCAACCACTCTCTTAAGTTAGGGTGTGTCGCCGCCAAATGCTCGCAAATCGTTTGGCGCACCCAGTAGCGCGAATTTTGAAAATCCTGCCGCTAGATACCGCGCCCCTTGATCTCTAAAATTCTTGCGGCGTTGCGCAACAACAACGTCGAACTTGTCCCTAAGTATCTCA
>JBJTSL010000237.1:0-2819 GCA_046076625.1 Allobrachymonas sp. | reverse complement strand
CCTACGCGCTGGGCTCGAATGCCACCGGCCTGCAACCCAAACAAATGCTTTTCGTCAGCTCCAATGGCTGGGACGCGATGGCCGCCACTTGGTATGGCTACCGCACGCTCTGGGTCAACCGCGCCAATCTGCCACCCGAGCAAATTGGCCCCACCCCCACACGCACCGGCTCTAGCTTGCGCGATGTTTTTTCGTTTTTCTAACTCCTCCTGTTCAACTCCTTTATCTAAGAGCCCACCATGACCAACCGCACACAAAAGCATTCCCTGCAAGTGGCCACTAACTTGCATGATTTCATCGAACAAAAAGTGCTCCCCGCCGCGGGCGTGAAAAGCGACAAATTTTGGAAAGGTTTTGACGCGATCGTGCAAGATCTTGCCCCGAAAAACATCGCCTTGCTCGCCGAACGCGACCGCCTCCAAACCAAGATGGACACATGGCACAAGGTCAACCCTGGCCCGGTGCGGGACATGAAGGCTTATCGCAAATTCTTATCGAGCATCGACTATCTCGTGCCCGAGCCAAAGAAACTCAAAGTGACCACCAAGAATGTAGACGCTGAGCTGGCCACGCTCGCCGGCCCGCAGCTCGTCGTGCCCATTCTGAACGCCCGCTATGCCCTGAACGCCGCCAATGCCCGTTGGGGCAGTCTGTATGACGCGCTTTACGGTACCGATGCGATTTCTGAAGCCAATGGCTTGAACAAAGGCCCCGGCTACAACGAAGCGCGTGGTGCAGAAGTGGTGCGCCAAGGCCGCTACTTGCTCGATCAATGCGCGCCTCTCGCAGACGTGAAGGGGCAAAAATGCTCACATTCTGATAGCAAACTTTACAGCGTTTCTGCCGGCAGACTGCTCATTTCTCTTCAAAATGGCAGCAAAGTAGGCCTCAAAGACGCTAAGCAATTCATCGGCTACCAAGGCGATGCCGCAGCGCCATCAGCCATTCTTTTGCAACACAACGGCCTGCATTTGCAGATCAGCATCGACAAAACCAGCCGCATCGGCGGCTTGGACGCAGCGGGCGTGTCTGACATCGTCATGGAAGCGGCGCTGTCCACGATTCTCGATTTGGAAGACTCGGTGGCCGTGGTCGATGCCGATGACAAAGTGGTGGCCTACAGCAACTGGCTGGGCATCTTGGACGGCACGCTCACCGAAAGCTTTGAAAAGGGCGGCCAGACTTTGAAGCGCGGTTTGAACCAAGACCGCGAGTACACCAAGCCAAATGCAAAAATCGGCAGTCAAGCTGCCGAAGGCAAAGACAAAGTGAAGTTGCATGGCCGCAGCCTCTTGTTCCTTCGCAACGTCGGCCACCTCATGACCAACCCCGCGATTCTCTACACCGCCAAAGACGGCTTGGTGAAAGAAATCCCCGAAGGCATTTTGGATGCTGTCGTCACCACCACGATTGCCTTGGTGGACCTGCAAAAGAAAAAATCCCACGCCTTCCGCAACAGCCGCACCGGCTCGGTTTACATCGTCAAACCCAAGATGCATGGCCCGAAAGAAGTGGGCTTTGCCGACGAGCTCTTTGGCCGCGTGGAAAAGTTGCTCGGCCTCAAGCCAAGCACCGTCAAGCTCGGCATCATGGACGAAGAGCGCCGCACCTCGGTCAACCTCAAGGCTTGCATCGCCGCAGCCAAGTCTAGAGTCGCCTTCATCAACACCGGCTTCCTTGACCGCACCGGCGACGAAATGCACACCTGCATGCTCGGCGGCCCCGTCATGCGCAAAGGCGACATGAAAACCTCCGCCTGGCTCGCTTCGTATGAGAAGAACAACGTCATCGTTGGCCTGCAAAGCGGTCTGCGCGGCAAAGCGCAGATCGGCAAGGGGATGTGGGCCATGCCCGATCTGATGGCCGCGATGCTGCAGCAAAAGGTGGCCCAGCCACTGGCGGGCGCCAACACCGCTTGGGTGCCCAGCCCCACCGGCGCGACGCTGCACGCGATTCACTACCACCAAGTCAACGTGCCCGCGCTGCAAAAGCAGATGGAAAAAACGATTGCCAAGCAAGACGGCAAAGCCCTGCGCGAAGAGATTCTCTCCAAGCTGCTGCAATTCCCGGTGGTTGCGAAAGCGGATTGGTCTGCGCAAGACAAGCAAAAAGAACTCGACAACAACGCCCAAGGCATCTTGGGCTACGTCGTGCGCTGGGTCGATCAAGG
The DNA here is from genome assembly GCA_046076625.1 of Allobrachymonas sp. Lineage (GTDB taxonomy): Bacteria > Pseudomonadota > Gammaproteobacteria > Burkholderiales > Burkholderiaceae_C > JANMDU01. The sequence continues at coordinate 649 of JBJTSL010000237.1, read as the reverse complement.
CGTGGGCTGCTCCAAAGTGCCCGACATCAACGGCGTCGGCCTCATGGAAGACCGCGCCACGCTACGCATCAGCAGCCAACACATGGCCAACTGGATGCACCACGGCGTCGTCACCGAAGCGCAAATCAAAGAAACCTTGAAGCGCATGGCCAAAGTGGTGGACGGCCAAAACAAAGGCGACCCGCTCTACAAAAACATGGCCGGCAACGAAGGCGGCGCAGCCTACCAAGCCGCTTGCGACCTCGTCTTCAAAGGCAAAGAGCAGCCCAGCGGCTACACCGAGCCCCTGCTGCATGCTTGGCGCTTGAAGGTGAAGGCGGCAGCTTGATTAGGCAGTCTGCACAGGTACTTTAGTTTGCTATTTATTCAGTAGCAAATCACACAGTTTTGACAAGGGCTATAGGCCGATTTGGCATTTATTACCAGTATTACCGCGTTTCGTTGGCCTGCAAGCGCCATGGCGAGGCATCGTCTTGCGCGTTTTGCAGCCGGAATGCACGCGGCGCCAGGCCGGTGCTGCGCTTAAAGACTTTGGAAAAACCGAAGGCGTCTTGGTAACCGACGGCTTGCGCGATTTGCTCCAGCGTTTGTTCGGTATTGGCGAGCAGTTGCATGGCTTTCTGCATGCGCAGCATGCGCAGGTGATTGA
>JBJTSL010000236.1:0-2430 GCA_046076625.1 Allobrachymonas sp. | reverse complement strand
CCGTTTGATTCATCAGGCGGCCGCCACACGAGCTTTGCCAGCGTCTTTGTTTACCCCGAGGTGGACGACACGATTGAGATCGATATCAACCCTGCTGATGTGCGCACCGACACTTATCGCGCCTCTGGCGCAGGCGGCCAGCACATCAACAAAACCGACTCAGCTGTTCGCCTCACGCACATCCCTACCGGTATCGTCGTGACCTGCCAAGACGGCCGCAGCCAACATAGCAACCGCGACGTCGCTTGGAAGCGCCTGCGCTCGCGTCTGTATGACTTTGAAATGCGCAAGCGCATGGAAGCGCAGCAAAAGCTCGAAGACACCAAGACCGATGTAGGCTGGGGCCACCAGATTCGCTCTTACGTGCTGGACAACAGCCGCATCAAAGACCTGCGCACCGGCGTGGAAATTTCGGCCACGCAGAAGGTGCTGGATGGGGATTTGGATGATTTCATTGAAGCCAGCCTCAAGCAAGGCGTTTAACGGGGAGAGTCTGTCATGAAACTCTGCAACTTTGATGTCGGTCTCGATCAACGCTTTTTTCTCATCGCAGGTACTTGCGCGATTGAGAGCTTAGAGATGACGATGCATGTCGCGGGCTCGTTGAAAGAGACTTGCGAGAAGCTTGGCATTCCGTTGATTTACAAAGGCTCGTTTGACAAAGCCAATCGCTCCTCGGGCAGCGCCAAGCGCGGCATCGGTATGGATGCAGGCTTGAAGGTGTTGGATGAAGTGCGTCGCCAATTCAAACTGCCCATCATCACGGATGTGCATGACACCTCGCAAATCGATGAAGTAGCAGCGGTGGTGGATGTGTTGCAAACGCCGGCTTTTCTTTGCCGGCAAACTGATTTCATCCGCGCCGTGGCGCAAAGCGGCAAGCCGGTGAATATCAAAAAAGGCCAGTTCCTCGCCCCATGGGATATGAAAAATGTGATCGACAAAGCGCGTGCTGCGGCGGTTGAAAAAGGGCTGAATCCGGACAGCTTCCTCGCCTGCGAGCGCGGTGTGAGCTTTGGCTACAACAATCTTGTGGCCGATATGACATCGCTCGCCGAGATGAGAAAAACTGGCGCACCGGTTGTTTTCGACGTGACGCATTCCGCACAAAAGCCTGGCGGCTTGGGCGCGAGCACGGGTGGTGCGCGAGATATGGTGCCCGTGCTCGCGCGGGCGGGTGTGGCCGTGGGCGTGGCGGGTCTGTTCATGGAAACGCACCCCAAGCCAGAAGAAGCTTTCTCAGACGGACTCAACGCCGTGCCATTGCATCGCATGTATTCCTTGCTGGAATCGCTGGTCGAGCTTGATTCCGTAACCAAAAAGAAACCTCTCTTAGAGAACGATTTCAACTAAACCGAAGGACACTACTCTCATGAGCGCTTATGTCATGGCCGACATCACGGTCACCGATGCTGACCAAATGGCCAAGTACCGCGAATGGAGCACCAAAGCTGCTGCGGAATTCGGCGCGAGCTTTATCGTGCGCGGCGGGGAGATCACCGTGTTTGAAGGCGATTGGAAGCCATCGCGGGTGGTGATCTTGCAGTTTCCAGATAGCGCAACGGCGAAGAAGTGGTATGCGAGTGAGACTTATCAACATGCGATCACGCTGCGTAAGAACGCGGGGGTGATGCGGATGGTGATGGTTGAGGGTGTTTGAAGTTTTGAGGTCTTATTTTTGAACGCAGAGGACTCGAAGGTTTCGCAGAGAACGCAGAAAAGAGAATCAAGTTTTCAATATCTTTTCTGCGCCTTCTGCGTAGCTTTCGCGTCCTCTGCGTTCAAAAGAATTCTGTGTTTTTGTGTTTAAAGGAATATTGAAATGAGTGCAATCGTCGATATCGTCGGCCGTGAAGTGCTAGACAGCCGTGGCAACCCCACGGTCGAATGTGATGTATTGTTGGAAAGCGGCGTGATGGGTCGCGCGGCTGTGCCCTCTGGCGCGTCCACCGGCTCGCGCGAGGCGATTGAACTGCGCGATGGCGACAAGAGCCGTTATCTCGGCAAAGGCGTGCTCAAGGCGGTTGGCCATATCAATGTTGAAATCTCCAACGCCGTGCTTGGCCTTGATGCTTCGGAGCAAGCCTTCCTCGACAAAACCTTGATCGAGCTAGACGGCACCGACAATAAATCCAAAATCGGTGCCAACGCGATGCTAGCCGTGTCGATGGCAGTCGCCCGCGCAGCCGCCGAAGAAGCGGGCTTGCCGCTGTATCGCTATTTCGGTGGCATGAATGGTGTGCAACTGCCGGTGCCGATGATGAACGTGATCAACGGTGGCGAGCATGCGAACAACAATTTGGATTTGCAAGAATTCATGATCATCCCCGTGGGCGCGAAGAGCTTTCGCGAAGCGCTGCGCTATGGCGCGGAAGTGTTTCATGCGCTCAAGAAAATCATTCACGACAAAGGCATGAGCACGGCCGGGGG
>JBJTSL010000235.1:0-2201 GCA_046076625.1 Allobrachymonas sp. | reverse complement strand
CGCGAAGAACGCTCCCACGGTACTCACGCAAATCAGCGACGCTTTTGCCGCCATCCACTCCACGTATGAGCAACTATGGAAGCAAGCCACACCGGTCTGAGGCCTAACCCGTCGTTGCACCCGACGTGCTAAAGCCGGCTTCGCCGGCTTCCGCACGCGGGTGAACTCCAACGTTAGCGATACGCTTGTCGTCGTCAGCCATCGCTCCACACATAAAACCAATGTACACCACGTCATTGACCGGATCGCGCTACCTGTGCGTTTTGCGTAGGTAAAAGGAGGAGACGGCGAAGCCGGCGGGGGACACGGAGCAAAACGTGCAGGTAGCGCGATCTAGCGATACGCTATAACTTTAATAGCACTGCACGCAAATAATACGCCGGCGATCTGCCCAAAATTCTTAAAAATCAGCGCTTCACCCGAAACCAAGCCGCATACATCGCAGGCAGCGCCAACAGAGTGAGCACGGTGGCCACAATCAATCCCCCCATGATGGCCACTGCCATCGGCCCCCAGAACACGCTGCGTGAGAGCGGGATCATGGCGAGCACGGCTGCGGCAGCGGTGAGCACGATGGGGCGCAGGCGGCGCACGGCAGATTCGACAATGGCATCCCACTTGGGCACGCCAGCGGCGATGTCTTGCTCAATTTGGTCGATCAGGATCACCGAGTTTCGCTGAATCATGCCCATCAAGGCAATCACGCCGAGCAGGGCAACGAAGCCGAAGGGGCGGTTGAGCAGCAGCAACGCACCCGCCACACCAGCAATGCCCAGCGGCCCGGTGATGAAAACAAGCAACGCACGGCTGAAGCTTTGCAATTGCAGCATCAGCAGGGTGAAGGTGATGAAGAGCATGATGGGCATGCCGGCGGCAATCGAGGCTGAGCCTTTGGAGCTTTCTTCCACTGCGCCCGCGACCTCAATCCGGTAGCCGGTGAGGCCTTGCGCCGCCCAGCTCGCCTCCAAGGCTTTCAATGCGGGCAGCAATTCGTTGGTCACCGTCGCGCCTTGCAGGCCTTCAATGATGTCGGCGTTCACCGTGATGGCATATTCGCGGTTTTCGCGCCACATCACGCCCGGCTCCCACACGAACACAGGCTTGGCAATCTGCGTGATCGGAATGCTGCGCCCTGTTGCGGTGGGCAAATAGGCGTTGCCAATATCGGTGATCACATCGCGCTCAGCCAGCGGTTGGCGCAAGACAATGTCAATCAGCTTATCGCCATCACGGAAGGTACCAATCGTGCTCCCGCTCACAATCGCTCGCGAGGCCTGCGCAATGCTCTGGCTTGTGACGCCGAGTGCGCGAGCCTTGGCTTGATCCACCTCCATGCGAATCGCTTTGACCGATTCATTCCAGTTGTCGTTCACGCCGCGCGTATTCGGCGATTTGCGCATTTCGGCTTTGACAGTATCGGCGAGCCCTCGCAATACACCCGGCTCTGCGCCGACGACACGAAATTGCACCGGATACGGCACAGGCGGGCCATTGGGCAGCAACTTGGCGCGGCCACGAATTTCAGGAAACTCTGTGGCCAAAATCGTTGGCAGCTTCAAGCGCAGCGCTTCCCTTGCCTTCAAATCCACCGGCAAAGCAATCATTTGGCTCACATTGGTCTGCGGGAAGAATTGATCCATGGGCAGATAAAAGCGCGGCACGCCCGAGCCCACCCAGGTATTGACGCTCTCCATGCCCGGCTCTTGCATCAGGCGCTGCTCTAGGCGCTTGGTTACGGCTTCGTTGGCTGCAAGCGATGTGCCTTCCACAAACCACAGATCGACCAAAATCTCAGGCCTTGAAGAATCAGGGAAGAACTGCTGCTGCACTTTGCCCATGCCCACGATGCCTAACGCGAAAGTCAACACCGTTGCGCCAATGGTCAGCCAGCGGTGTTTGACGCACCAACTGACCATGCGGCGGAAGGTGTTGTAGAAGGGCGTATCGAAATGCTCCTGATGGTCTGCGCCGCCAGCTTCATGGTGGCCATCCGCATTGCGCATGGCTTGGTCTTGTTTATGCTTCAACAGCAACACGCCCAGATAAGGCACGAAATACACCGAAACAACCCAACTGATCAGCAGCGCAATCACCGTCACGCCAAAAATCGCAAAGGTGTACTCGCCCACCAGAGATTTGGCAATACCAATGGGCAAGAAGCCCACCGCCGTAATGAGTGTGCCCGTGAGCATGGGCATGGC
>JBJTSL010000234.1:0-3229 GCA_046076625.1 Allobrachymonas sp. | reverse complement strand
ATGAATTCCATAGCACTCCACGCAGATTCTATGCCGGGGAGTGCCCCAAACGGCTCTGAAAACGCCCCTGCAGCGGCAGAAATGCCCCGCAAAAGTTGGATGGACAAACTCAAAAACGGGCTGCGTAAGACGGGCAGCTCGATTGCGACGGTGTTTACCGGCACACAGATTGACGATGCGCTGTATGAAGAGCTGGAAGCAGCTCTGCTGATGAGCGATGCGGGCGTGGCGGCGACAAATCATCTGCTCGCTGACCTGAAGCATCGTGTGAAGGAGGCAAAGGCCACCGAGCCGAGCGCAGTGAAAGCTTTGCTCGCGCAGGCGCTGGCAGACTTGCTGGGCAACTTGCAAAAGCCGCTGACGATTGGGGAGCACAAACCCACGGTGATGATGATTGCGGGTGTGAACGGCGCTGGCAAAACCACCTCAATTGGAAAGCTCACTTGGCATCTCAGCGGCCAAGGCGCGAGTGTTCTGCTTGCAGCTGCAGACACATTCCGTGCCGCCGCCAAAGAGCAGTTGGCCGTGTGGGCAGAACGTAACAAACAGGGAGATAACGTGGAAATCGTCAGCCAAGCCAATGCCGACCCAGCTGCCGTGGCTTTTGATGCCGTCATCGCCGGTAAAGCGCGGCAACGCGACGTGGTGATGGTGGATACCGCGGGCCGCTTGCCCACGCAGCTTCATTTGATGGAGGAAATTGCCAAGATCAAACGCGTGATCACCAAGGCAGATGGCCGCTCACCGCATGAAACCCTGCTGGTGATTGACGGGAATACCGGGCAGAACGCCCTCACCCAAGTCAAGGCCTTCGACCAAGCCTTGCAGCTCACGGGCCTGATCATCACCAAGCTGGACGGCACTGCCAAAGGCGGTGTGCTGGCTGCGATTGCGCTGTGGGCGCGCGAGCGCGCGCAGAAGATGCCCGAGGCCAAGCCCGTCGCTGTGTATTTCATCGGTGTGGGGGAAAAACTGGAAGACCTGGAAACGTTTGACGCAACCGAGTTTTCACAAGCACTGATTGCATGAGCCGTGATAAATCTGCATCTCTTCGCGACAATACCGCGTGCAAGTTCCTGATACTCATCCTGACAGTGCGAAGCCGCTCACCTTCGTATGAGTGATTCACAAGATTTTCAATTGCTCTCAGCCCTCAAGCAAGCGCTGCAAGAGCAATGGCCCGCCTACTCCAATGTCGCCCTTGCGCCGCTCAAAGCCAAAGGTTTAGCGCATGATCATGTGCGTATTGTGGGCACGGGGTGGTTGGCGCGTATCCCAAAGCAAAGTCAAATGCGGCTAAAGCCCCAGGATAACTTGGACTATCAGCAAGCGTGTTTTGATCGCGTGAGCGCTGCGGGCCATGCACCGCAATGCATCTGGGTACTCAAGCCTTGCGCTAGCTTACCACGCGGCGCGCTCATCGTGCAAGAGATTGCAGGCCGAGCAGCGCGGTTGCCGCAAGCTTTACCGCTGATGGTACTTAGCACGGCAGCCATGCACTCACTGACGCTTCCCTCGCGCGACGACATGGCACCTTTGATACATGCCGCAGACCCCATGCTTGATTTGTGGCATGAAGTACAAGCGCAGGCCATCTACTTGCCGCAAGCGCATTTGAGCGCTCATGTGATCGCGCAAATTCAGGACGAACTGGCTGCATTCGAAGCCTTGTGCCGAGCCAGCCCTCGCCCGATGCAGCGTTTGATCGCTTTTGATGGCCACCCGGGTAATTTTGTGATCAAACACAGCGATCAAGGCATGGAAAAAGCCTACCTTGTGGATTTGGAGAAATGCCGCTACAGCTATCCCGGCTTAGATTTGGCCCATGCCACGCTCTACACCTCCACCACTTGGGATATCGATTCACACACGATCTTGGGCGTAGGCGATGTGATGAATGCTTACATCCAATGGGAGCGCAGCGTGGATGCGAATCTGGCTTGCGATGCGCGAACATGGCATTTGCCACTGCGCCGAGCGATGTGGCTGTGGTCCATCACTTGGTGCGCCAAGTGGCGTGTGGCTTCCCGCCAAGCGGCTGCGGCACAAGCCAGTGGCGAAGATTGGTCAGACGAAAATCTCGACCCCCATCTCGCTGCGCATGTGCGTGAGCGTGTCGATCACTACCTGAGCGCTGACGGTGTGGATGTTGTTCGCACTGAATTTGCGCAGTTGGCTCAATACATGGCGAGCGAGAGTTTGTGCGCATGACTGCGCAGAGCCTCCAGCTCAGAATCGTGATGCCCGTGCTCAATGAAGGCGCGGCTTTGGCCATGCGTTTGGCGGAACTGCAAAGCCTGAGAAGCCAAGGCGCGGAGCTGGTATTGGTCGACGGCGGCAGCCAGGATGAAAACTGGGCGCGCGCGCGGCCGTGGGTGGATTGTCTGCTCGCCAGTGCGCCGGGTCGGGCGCTGCAAATGAATGCTGGGGCGCTGACCTGCAACTTGCGCCCAGCGCAGGCTGTGCTGTTTTTGCATGCGGACACGGCTTTGCCTCTGGATGCTTTGCGCCTGATCGAATCTGCTTTGGCTACGCGTCCGTGGGGGCGCTTTGATGTGCGCTTGGATGCGCCGGGATGGAAATTCCGCATGATTGAAACAATGATGAATCTGCGCTCGCGCTTCAGCGGTATCGCTACAGGCGATCAAGCGATATTTGTTCGCCGAGAGGCGTTTGAATCAGTCGGTGGATTTCCGGTGCAAGCGTTGATGGAGGACATTGAACTGTCCAGCCGCTTACGGCGCCTTTCTCGCCCAGCCTGCTTGAAAGATCGCGTCGTCACCTCGGCTCGGAAATGGCAGAAAAACGGCGTCTGGCGAACGATCGCCCTGATGTGGCGGCTGCGCTTGGCTTATTTTTTAGGCGCAAAGCCTGAAGCTTTGGCCGTGCAATATGGCTACACCCCCGCCCCTGCCCTCGCTTCAGCAGCCATTGCGGTGATAGCCAAAGCGCCAATTGCAGGCTTGTCCAAAACCCGATTGGTCCCCGCATTGCGCAGCGATGGGGCAGCGCTTGGCGCAGCGGGTGCGGCGCGGGCGCAGCGGAAATTCATCTTGCAGACGCTGCACACGGCTCGCGAATCAAAACTGGGTGCGCTCACGCTTTGGTGCGCCCCCTGATATTTCTGGCCTGCGTGTCACCAACCACGCTTGCAAGGCACTCTCGTTGTCCGCCGGCGGTGATGATATCTGCTGATATGTCCTGTTTGTTTTTCAACGTTGACCTAGCA
>JBJTSL010000233.1:0-2056 GCA_046076625.1 Allobrachymonas sp. | reverse complement strand
AAAGCAGCTCAGGCGCAACAGCGGCGCTCATGATGAGCTTGCAGCGCCGGTCGTACAGCGCATCGACCAACCAGGTGAAACGCCGCGCCTATGAGGCATGCTTGATGAACATTTGCGGCACATCCGACAGCATGATCGTGTGGAACTGAGTGGCCAACTCCAAATAATCATTCTGGCTGCGCGGACCGCCGCAGAGGGTTTTGAAATCGAACCACACCACACCACCGGCTTTGCGTCGTGCTTTGATCTCACGCGCTTCGATATGCAAGATTGGTTCTTCGTCTTTTGCTTCGGCCAATTCGGTGAAAGCCCGATCCATCGCTCGGTTGGCTGCTTCGCCCAGAGGTGTGTGATACATCTGCACTTTTTCAAGCGTGCGGCGCCGATAGTCTGTGCCGTTGTCCACATTGATCACTTGCATCTCACTCTTGAGCAACTCAATCGCAGGCAGGATACGATCACGGTGTAGGCCGTTGGGATAAAGCCCATCCGGATGGAAATTGCTGGTGGTGACCATGCCCACGCCGTTCTTGAACAGTGCGTCAAGCAAGCGGTGCAAGATCATCGCGTCCGTGATGTCAGCCACATGGAATTCGTCGAAGCAGATGAGTTTGTATTTTTCAGAAACCCTCTTGCCGAGCTCATCCAGCGGATTGACCGTGCCTTGAAGCTCGGCCAATTGCCGATGCACCTCGCGCATGAATTCATGAAAATGCAGCCGCGTCTTTCGCTTCAATGACACCGCATTAAAAAAACAATCCATCAAAAAGCTCTTGCCCCGCCCCACGCCGCCAAACATATAAACGCCTTTAGGAATCTCTGGGCGGTTGATCAGCTTCTTAAACGCATTCGAGCGCTTTTCTTTGTAGGCAGCCCACTCATCGGCGCATCGCTGCAAGGCTTCAACGGCTATAAGCTGCGCAGGGTCGCTGCTATAGCCACGAGATTTCAGCTCGGCTTCATAGGCTTGTTTGACGGACATAATCAAAACCATTTTTGAACGCAGAGGACGCTAAGGTTTCGCGAAAGACGCAGAAAAGAAAATACAGAATCAAAGTTAAGTGCAATCACACTCACAGAATTTTTATATATCTTTCGGTATTCTTCTGCGCCCTCTGCGAAACCTTCGCGTCCTCTGCGTTCAAAAAAATCTGCAAAACCTTAGAAATTCAAAGTCCGCTTATCCACCGCCAATGCAGCCTCCTTAGTCGCCTCAGAAAGCGAAGGATGCGCGTGGCAGATGCGGGCAATGTCCTCCGCAGAGGCGCGGAATTCCATCGCCACCACGCATTCAGCAATCAGCTCAGAAGCAAACGGCCCGACGATATGCACGCCCAGAATTTCATCCGTCACGCTGTCTGCCAGCATCTTCACCATGCCGGTCGTATCGCCTAGCGCGCGCGCACGACCATTGGCCATGAAGGGGAAGGTGCCCGCCTTGTAGGCGCGGCTAGCGGCTTTGAGCTGTTGCTCGGTTTGGCCGACCCATGCGATTTCGGGCGAGGTGTAGATCACCCAAGGAATGGTGTTGAAGTTCACATGGCCATGCTGACCGGCGATGCGCTCCGCCACCGCCACGCCCTCTTCTTCGGCCTTGTGCGCGAGCATCGGTCCACGCACCACATCACCCACCGCCCAGACACCGGGCAGATTAGTGCGGCACTCCTCGTCCACCAATATATCGCCGCGATCACCGAGCTTGAGGCCCACGGCTTCGGCATTCAAGCCAATGGTGTTGGGCGTGCGGCCAATAGAGACGATCAGCTTGTCCACGTCGAGGCTTTGTGCTTCGCCTTTGGCATTGGTGTAGGCCACCGACACGCCCTTTTTGCCGCTCTTGATCTCGCCGACTTTCACGCCCAGCTCGATCTTGAGGCCTTGCTTGTCGAACGCCTTCTTCGCTTCCTTAGCAATCTGCTCGTCCACAGCGCCGAGGAATGTCGGCAGTCCTTCAATCACGGTGACTTCCGCACCCAAGCGACGCCACACCGAGCTCATCTCCAAGCCAATCACGCCCGCACCAATCAAGCCCAGCTTCTTCGGCACAGCACCAATG
>JBJTSL010000232.1:0-3566 GCA_046076625.1 Allobrachymonas sp. | reverse complement strand
TGATCTTCATGCACCAAGGCCGCGTGCATGAGATGGGGCCGCCGGCGCAACTTTTTGGCAACCCGCAAACGCCGGAGCTCAAGCAGTTTCTGTCGTCGCTCACGGATTGACCGGTCGCACTACGGGTGTCACACAACTCTCGTGTGCAAAGCGTATCATCGCCTGCATGACTTGGATTAACCTCGGTTTAAACTCCTTTTTTCATAGCACTCGGCGCAAACTCTATGCCGGCGAACGGCTGATCTGGCTTCAAATTTGCCTCATAATTTGGGGTATGAACACTGCCGCCGCCCAAACCAAAACTTTTGACTTGCAGGGCCATCGCGGCGCGCGTGGTCTGCTTCCAGAAAATACGCTGCCCGCGTTTGAAAAAGCCATTGAACTCGGCGTCACCACGCTGGAGCTCGATGTGGGTGTGAGCAAAGATGGCAGCATGGTGATCAGCCATGATAGAGCCTTGAATCCTGAGATCACGCGCGATGCCAGCGGCGCTTATCTCACGGCCCCGTTGCTGGTCAATCGCCTCACCTTAGCCGAGCTGAAAACCTACGATGTGGGCCGCATCAACTCTGAGAGCCCCTACGCCAAGCGCTTCCCAGACCAGCAGCCCATCGACGGCACGCGCATGCCGGCTCTGTCCTCACTCTTCAAGCGCGTACAGACGCTGGGTGAGAAGAAGCTGCGCTTCAACATTGAGACCAAAATCTCCCCGGAAAAACCAAATGACACCGTGAGCCCCGCTGTGTTTGCCCGCAAGCTACTCGATGTGGTGCGCGAGCATGGCTTGCAAAGCCGCGTGACGATCCAAAGCTTTGATTGGCGCACACTGCAGATCATCCAGGAGTTGCAGCAGGGGCATACCAAAAAGCTGCTCACCTCCTGCCTCACCGCGCAGCAGCCATGGGCTAACAACATCATGTCCAAGAGCGACAAGGGCCCGTTCTGGACGGGCTCGGTACGCACGGCCGCACACCCCGATGTGCCCAGTATGGTCAAAGCCGCTGGCTGCGACATCTGGTCGCCGTACTTCGAAGACGTCACACCTGCCTTGGTGAAAAAATCCCATGATCTGGGTTTAAAGGTCATTCCATGGACGACGAACACAGAAGCCGAAATGACGGCCGTGATCGAAGCGGGCGTAGATGGCCTGATCACCGATTACCCAGACCGCGCATTGCCAATTCTCAAGCGATTGGGGAAAACTCTTCGATGAACGCCGCCAACAATCAGCTCAGCGCGTTCACGACGCAATTGGCGCAGATTCAAAGCGGCGGCGTGAATGCCAGCGCCTTTGTGCGCCAAGCTCGCGCTCACAGCGCACTGCTGGATGCCTTGCCCGAGAAATACAGCGCGGTGTATCACGACCTGCTCGATCGCCTCGAATCTGGCGCGCTCTTCTCGGAAGAAAGCTGCTCCTTCAGTCAGCGTGATTTGCTCGATAGCCTCGCGCTTTGGGCGGAGAAAGCGCAAAAGACCCTGCATCAAAATGCTTGATGCCGTTTTCCAGTCGATCGCTTAGCCACCGGCGCAACCGCCTGCGCATGCAAGGCCTCAATCAGATGGCAGTGATCATCATCACCACCACAGCGGCTGCGCAGATCAAACAGGTTCTTCTCCAACACGCGTAGCTCCTTGAGCCGCTCGCGCACATGCCCAATATACGCGTCTAAAGTGTCACACGCCGTCTGGCAATCGCCTTTTTTGCGCAAATCGAGGCCGAGCAAGGTGCGCACCTCTTCCAGCGTCATGTCCAAGCTGCGCAATTGGCGGATAAAGCGCAGTTGATGAACATCCTCATCGCTATACATTCGATAGCTATTTGCGCGGTTTTCATGCCGAAGAATGAGCTTTTCTTTTTCATAGAAGCGGATATTGGCAGCACTCACACCGCTAAGTAAGGCGGCCTGACCGATCAAATAGCCGGGTGAGTTTTGGGGTTGATTCGCAGGCATGGCTTGACCTTAAAGTGACTTGAAGGTGTGTAATTCATGCATTCTCACTCAAAATACCTCCCCCAGATGTCTGCCCACTGCTCAACACCCGCGCCAAGCACCGATAGTGCCGATCCACGCTATCGCCGCATACTTTGGATCGCGCTGACTCTCAATCTCGCAATGTTCGTCGTCGAGCTGGGCGCGGGTTTGGCTTCTGGTTCGGTCTCGCTGCTGGCCGATGCGATTGATTTTTTTGGCGATGCGGCCAACTATGGTGTCTCTCTCGCTGTGCTCGCCATGGCGCAGGCGGTTCGCTCCAAAGCGGCCTTGCTGAAGGCGGCTTGTATGCTGGGCTTTGGTCTGTTCGTCTTGGGCAAAGCCGCGTGGTCAGCCCTTGCAGGCATCGCGCCCGATGGGCTCACCATGGGCGCTGTTGGCTTCCTGGCACTGTGCGTGAATGTAGGCGTGGCCGCCATGCTCTATGCCTACCGCAACGGCGATGCGAACATGCAATCAGTGTGGCTCTGTTCGCGCAACGATGCACTGTCCAATATCGCCGTGATCCTGGCCGCTTTCGGCGTGTTGGGCACAGCCAGCGTTTGGCCTGATGTGATCATCGCCAGCATCATGGGCTTGCTGGCGATTGGCTCCGCCTTCGTTGTATTCAAGTCCGCCCGCAAAGAACTGGCAACAGAAGGCGGCCATGCTCAGCACCATCACTGAACAAGTTCTGGCCAGCGAGCCGGATGCCATCAGTCAAGTCGCTTGGTTGCTGAAGCAAGCCAAACAAGAGCGCGCGTATTCTCCAGCCGCTTGGTCTTGGCTGGAAGCTGCGCATATCGTGGGGCAAACGCGCTTGGACCTGCATGGCCGCGTGCATGGCCACATACTCCTACGCGCTTGGGCGGAGCGGAAATGGCGCGAAGTATTCGCGCAAATTCTTCGTATCGCCCTGGTGCCAATAGGGCATCTCGCTCAGCGCCTGCCTATGGGCAACCCCGGTAGCAGCCGGGTTGGCGCTCTCAAGTCCGTGCCTGTGCCTCCATACTTGGTTGATTTGATTGTGCAAAGCCGAGCAATGGCCGCACCCTCGCAATAAGACCTGTGCCCAGCACGGTGATGCCCGACCTGTCACAGTTTCACGCATGAATTTACCCGAGCTTCTGAACCTCATTGCACAGTACGACCAATGGGTCTATGCCGTGCTACTGGCTTACTGTTTAGGCAAAACCGGGCCACTGCCGATGCTGGCTGGCTTTGCGGCCGCGCAAGGTACGCTGCGACTGGATGTTTTGATTCTGGTGACCTTGCTGGGCAGCATCGCCGGTGGGCAATTGCGCTTTGCTAAAGGAAGATTCGCATCGCCTTGGGTATGCCGCACATTCACGGGTGCTGCGCCTTGGATTGCGTTGGCCAGCGCTGGTATGGAGCGCTGTAGCATGCCGGTGCTGCTGGCTTATCGCTTCGTCAAAGGCTCGTTTTCGCTCGTGGGCTTGGGCGCGGGTGCTTCCTTGCTCGCGTGGCCACGGCATCTGCTGCTGGACGCGGCGGGCGCCTTGCTGTGGATCTGCGCCATGGTCGGCATTGGCTGGAGCTTTGGCCAATTGGGTGCGGTGCTCGATCCGCGCTGGG
>JBJTSL010000231.1:0-3995 GCA_046076625.1 Allobrachymonas sp. | reverse complement strand
TTCAATAGATAGTGGCCGGATCTATAGGCTGACGGGAGCGGCGCTGCCGCTGCCGCAGCCACCACCACCGCCACCGCAAGCGCTGAGCAAAAGAGTGCCCGACAAGGCCGCCAGCGCGAGCAGCCGTGCCGAGACCAAAGCTGTGTTTTTCATCATGTTCTCCAAGAGGTGTGTTTCAAATGGTTCGCTGCCAACCCGGGTTGTATACGTGTCGATCAGTAAGACCCGTTGAGAGTATATCGCCTTGGTAAGGGCACGTCATCCCATGAACAGGGGAGATGCGCTGAAAATCATCAGTTGTGATGAGGATCGTTTGCAGTTAATCTGCAACACACCGCGCAAACATTTCTTGCATGATTTGAACCGTCATGTGCTGGCCCGGGCATGCTTTGATGCTGCGGTAACATTCGAAGATGAATTCACTCGTTCAACAGCCCGACGTAGCGCGAGTGTTTCGCTTTGACTGCATTACCTTTGACTGGGATGGCACATTGTTTGACTCCACAGCCATCATCGTGCGCTGTATTCAAGGGGCGGTGCGCGAGGTGGGCGGCACAGAGCCATCGGACAAAGATGCAGCCTATGTGATCGGCTTGGGGCTGATGCAGGCCCTCGCGCACGCGGCACCCGATGTGCCCAAAGAGAAGTATCCCGCGCTGGGCGAAGCTTATCGCCAGCAATGGGCGCAGCATGTGGATGACATCAGTTTCTTTCCGGGCACGATGGATATGTTGCGAGCTTTGAAGGAGCAAGGGTACAAGTTGGCCGTGGCCACAGGCAAATCTCGGCGCGGTTTAGATGATGTGTTGCAGCGCGAGCTGGAGGGCATCAAGCTTGTAAACGTGTTTGATGCGAGCCGAACCGCCGATCAGACCGCTGGCAAGCCAGATCCGCTGATGCTGCATGAGTTGATGCAGGAGTTGGATGTGCAACCCGAGCGCATGCTGATGATTGGCGATACCACGCATGATTTGCTGCTGGCGCGCAACGCGGGGGTGGCGAGCGTGGGCGTGAGCTTTGGGGCGCATGCACATGAAGAGTTTGCGGCATACGGCCCGCTCTTTGTAGCGCACAGCATGCAAGAGCTTCATAACTGGCTGCTTAAAAATGCTTGAGCCCATGATTGCCCTTTGCAACAGCGCTGATCTGCAGGACGGCGGCAAAGCCGTGCCCTTCGACGTGAATTTCGCGGGGCAAACCTGCACCGCTTTTGCCATTCGCTACCAAGGCGCGGTTCACGCATACCTGAACCGCTGCACCCATGTGGCGATGGAGCTGGATTGGCAGCCGGGCCAGTTTTTTGATGACACCGGGCAATGGCTGCTGTGCTCCACGCATGGTGCGGCTTACAAACCCGACACGGGCGAATGCGGCGGTGGGCCATGCCGGGGAGGTTTGGTGAAGATTGCGCTGCATGAGCGTGATGGCGTGGTGCATTGGCAAACGGCTTACAACCTGAAACCGCTCGATTTCTGAACGCCTTGCCGGGTTTCGAGAGACAATTCCACCATGAACGACAACCTGACCCCTTCCGAGAAAAGCGCCAACCCATCTGACATGGATGCAGCGCTCTATGAATCCCTCAAGAGAAATCAATCAAATACGGCATCTGCCGGCATGGAATCTACGCAAAGTGCTATAAAAAAAGAAGCAAACTCCCATGTCATAGACGCGCCCGGCTGGGAGCGCGCCACACTAGAAAAACTCGCCTTTGCCGCGCTCAATGAGCAAAAAGCCACGCGCCGCTGGAAAACCTTTGTGCGCTTGGCATGGCTGGCCTTTTTTATCGTGCTTGCGTGGATGATGTTTGGCCCGTCCAAATCCAGCATTACAGGCGCAAGTGATGGCATCGCGCACACAGCGGTGATTGAGATCAAGGGCGAGATCATGCCCGGCTCCGATGCCAGCGCCGAATTTATCGTGGGTGCGCTCAAAAGCGCGTTTGAAGATTCTTCTGCCAAAGGCATCGTGTTGCTTATCAACTCACCCGGCGGCAGCCCGGTGCAGGCGGGCATCATCAATGATGAAATCCGCCGCCTGAAAGCCATTCACAAAAAACCTGTGGTGGCCGTGGTGGAGGAGACCTGCGCCAGTGCGGCGTATTACATCGCGGTGGCGGCTGATTCGATCTATGTGGACAAGGCCAGCATTGTTGGCTCTATTGGCGTGCTCATGGACAGCTTTGGCTTCACCGGCCTGATGGAAAAGCTCGGCGTGGAGCGCCGCCTCATGACGGCGGGCGACAACAAAGGTTTTCTCGACCCCTTCAGCCCGCAAAGCGAAGCGCAAAAGCTGCATGCGCAAAGCATGCTCAACCAAGTCCACAAACAGTTCATCGACACCGTGAAAGCCGGCCGCGGCAAGAAGCTCAAAGAAACGGCAGACATGTTCAGCGGCCTGTTTTGGAGTGGCCAGCAAGCCATCGAGCTCGGTTTGGCCGACAACTTGGGCAATCTCGACACTGTGGCGCGCGATGTGATCAAGGCCGAAAACTTGGTGGACTACACCCGCCGAGAAAACGTGGCCGAGCGCTTGGCCAAACGCTTTGGCGCGGCGATGGGCGAAGGCGCTTTCAAAGCAGCGCGCTCATTGCCAGCTTTGCGTTGAGGTTTTGGATTCAACTTACCGCCATCCGTTTATGCACCCAATCCGCCGGCAGAGTGACAAAACGACGGCTCAGCTTCCGGCCATCAGTTTATGAACCAAATCTGCCGTCGTGTGCGATTTGTATTTGCGCATCAAGCGGGCGCGGTAGATTTCTACCGTGCGGTGGCTGATGCCCAGATTTTTTGCGGTTTGTTTGGCGGTCAGACCTTCGAGTAAATAGGCGGCCACCTCGCGTTCGCGCGGCGTGAGCTCGGCTTTCACTGGGCGCATGGCCGATAAATCTTCAAAGCTCCAGATGCCGGATTCGTGCGGTTTTTTGGGGTTGAGGGCGCGGCCTGTGACGTGACACCAAAACAGCTCGCCATTCATGCGCTTCATCAAGCGGTCATCCGCATAGCGGCCTTTTTTGCCATCCTGCCCAAGCAAAGGTGCAATGCGCTCGCCAGTGCGCTCGTATTCCTGCACGCTGGGGTAAAGCACAGCAAAGCTTTGGCCCACCAACACATCGTGGCTGATGCCAAACATGTCGCACAGTGCCTGATTGCAATCGACCATCACGCGCTCGCGCGAGAGTGCTAGGCCAATTGGCGCGAGCTCAAAAGCTGCTTGGTAATCAATGCTTGTCATGTTGTTCTGTCTCCTGCCAACGCTTTACGAAATACCTTACGAAACACTACGTATCAATTTACGTAGTATCGTACCGCTTTCTGGTCAACATATGCAGGAGACAAACCCGTGAACAAGATTTACCCCAGCGCAGCCGCTGCATTGCAAGGCGTGGTGCGCAATGGTCAGCTCATTGCTGTGGGCGGCTTTGGCCTCTGCGGCATTCCCGAAGCGTTGATCGATGCGCTCAAAGACAGCGGTGCAAAAAACCTCACCGCGATTTCCAACAACGCCGGAGTCGACGATTTTGGTCTCGGCAAATTGCTGCAAACCCGTCAAATCAAAAAGATGATTTCTTCTTACGTGGGGGAAAACAAAGAGTTCGAGCGCCAATATCTTGCGGGCGAACTCGAACTGGAGTTCACGCCCCAAGGCACCTTGGCCGAGAAGCTGCGCGCTGGCGGTGCGGGCATCCCAGCGTTTTTCACCAAGACGGGTGTGGGCACCTTGGTCGCAGAAGGTAAGGAATTGCGCGAGTTCGACGGCGAGACCTATGTGATGGAGAGCTCGCTCGTGCCAGAGCTGGCTTTGGTGAAAGCCGATGTGGCCGACAAGAGCGGCAATCTGCGCTTTAACCTCACGGCGCGCAACTTCAACCCGGCAGCTGCGATGGCAGGTAAGGTTTGCATCGTGGAAGTAGAAAAAATCGTGGAGACCGGCGAACTTGCTCCAGATGATATTCATTTGCCGGGCATCTATGTGCACCGCATCGTGCTCAATGC
>JBJTSL010000230.1:0-10364 GCA_046076625.1 Allobrachymonas sp. | reverse complement strand
TATGGCGCAAAGTCTTTGATGCGCCCGAGCGGATGCAGCTCTTCGCCGGCAATCTGCACATCGGCGCGCTGCACGCCCAGTTGTTTGCGTGCCTCGCGCAGCACGGCTTGGCCAAAGCTGTGGGCTTTGAAGGCAAGTTCTACACTTTTTATGGCAATGCGCTGGGCGCGCCAGCCGCGATGGGGGAAGAGGGTGTGGGCAAAGTGATTGCGGTGGCAGATTGGTTGCCCAATGTGGGCGCAGCCGATGGTATGGTGCGCGGCTCGCGCCAGCGCGAGGCCTTTGCTTTTTACCAAGCGTTTCGCCAGCGCTTTCCCAAACCAGAAGACGATTACGTGCACATGCGGATGCACCTGATGATGGAAGCGCTGGCGGTATCGTTGCTGGGGGCGGCATCAGCGCAGAGCTTGGATGTGGCAAGAGCAGCGATACAGCTCGCGCGTGCCCGCGTGAACTTTTTTGGCCAAAGCGGGCAGATGCGCGGCAGCGACCATCAATTCCAGCAGCCATTGGTGGTGGGTGTGATGGACCGCATGGGCACGACAGGCGTGAAATTTGATGTGGAAGGCTCGGGCTACGGCTTTCGCGTGATCAAATTGATTGAGGCCAAGGCCGCCGAGATGCCGACGAGCTGCAAGATGGCGAGTCTGTAAAGCGCAAACCATAAAAAAAGCCACCCTAGGGTGGCTGGTCTCAGAGCTGAGAAAATTATCTCACAGCCAAAACCCAAGCAGCCAATTTGGCGGCTTCGGCTTCGTTGACTTGCGGGTTCGCAGGCATGGGCACTGCACCCCAGTTGCCTTTGCCGGGGGTGCTGCCTTTTTGGATTTTCTCGGCAAGCATCTTGGCGGCGTCTTTATTGCCGGCGTATTTGGCAGCCACGTCTTTGTAGCTTGGGCCGACCATTTTCTTGTCCACAGCATGGCAGGCCATGCAGTTTTTAGCCTGAGCCAAGGCAGCATCGGCAAATGCAGGGGCATGCAAAGCGCCGGCTGCTGCGCCGATGGCCAAAAGCGTGATCAAACGTGCTTTCATCGTGGTCCTTCAATCTAACTGAATTCAAGCATTTGCGGCTTGGGGATCAAGCCACTTTGCAATACACTGCTAATAACGTAATTCTAGGCAATTGGGTTGACTTCTGGTTGCAATCGGGGCGATAACCCTAAATGCTTGGAAATTGCGGCAAATTTCACGTTTTGGGGCGCATTTGCTGGCAAACGCTACGGTTTAACGTGTGTAAGGAGTTGCCATGTGTTTTCTGGGTATTGGAATTATCTTGCTGACTCTCAAGTATTTGGAGATGGGCGCAGTGGCTCAGTGGAGTTGGTGGGTGGTGCTCGCGCCATTTGCGTTGGCGGCCATCTGGTGGGCATGGGCCGATGCATCTGGCTACACCAAGAGAAAAGCCATGGAAAAGATGGACAAAAGAAAGGCCGACCGTTTGGCCGAAACCCGTGATCGACTGGGCATAGGGCCTAAGCGGAAATGAATTGAGAACGCAACAGCAACGCTTGCGTTTCCATATTTGATATCAATTGAATAGCATTTGACGGAGCCTTTATGCCGGTGAACGGTACTTTTTGATCAAGATTCATGCAAATTCAGGAAAAACCGCTCTTCGCCACACCCTATGAATGGATCGGCGGTGAAGAGCGTGTCAAGGCCTTGGTCGAGCGGTTTTATGACCTGATGGACTTAGAGCCCGCGTATGCTCGGCTTCGTCAGGTGCACGGGCCATCACTTGCTCAGGCGCGCGAGCGCACATTCTGGTTTCTCTGCGGCTGGCTGGGTGGCCCACAGTATTACACCGAGCGATTTGGCCACCCGAGATTGCGGGCGCGGCATCTGCATGTGCCGATCGGCATTCAAGAGCGAGACGAATGGCTCTCCTGTATGGACCAAGCCATGGGTGAGACAGGCGTGCCCGAGGACTTGCGCGCCCGCCTGCGCGAGAGCTTTTTTCAAACGGCGGATTGGATGCGTAACCAAGCTGTGCCAGAGTAGAGTTGAAACATGGCGGTTCGTGAAATTCTCAAGATGGGTGATGCACGGCTGCTGCGCGTGGCTGAGCCCGTGCGCGCGTTCAATACACCCGAGCTGTATACGTTGCTGCAAGACATGCAAGATACGATGGCAGCGGCCAATGGGGCAGGGCTGGCAGCGCCGCAAATCGGCGTGAATTTGCAGCTCGTGATCTTTGGCAGCGGCCAAATCAATCCGCGCTACCCCGACGCCCCACCCGTGCCACGCACCGTGTTGCTAAATCCTGTCATCACTCCATTTTTGAAGCAAAGCAGGCCACTCGCCGGCATAGAATCTGTCCAGAATGCTATGAATTCGATAGTTTCCACGCAACCTCTTGCGGCTTCTGATGACGATCTTGAAGAAGGCTGGGAAGGCTGCCTGTCTGTTCCCGGTCTGCGCGGCGTCGTGCAGCGATTCAAACAAATCCGTTATCAAGGCTTTGATGAAAGAGGTCAAGCCATTGATCGCAGCGTGGACGGCTTTCATGCGCGAGTGGTTCAGCATGAGTGTGATCATTTGCACGGAATCCTCTATCCGATGCGCGTGCGGGACTTCACGCGCTTCGGTTTCACAGATATCCTGTTTCCAGAACTTTTGGAAATGATGATGACTAAAACCTTTCTGGCATTTGGGCTGCTTTGTGTTGCGCTGCTGTCTGGCTGCGGCTCAGGCGACAGCCTGAATGCCCCACAAAATCCCCAGCCCAGCCCACCCGCGCCCTATGTGCCCGGTACTGGCTATCTGGAAATCGACCAGCCTGCCATCAACCTGATGAACCAGATGCAGGCCAATTCGGTCACGCTCTCGCTTGTGGCCGATGGCGGCACCACTGTACTCAGCATCACCACACCGGCCACAGCCGCCAATGCGGTTGGGCGATATGTAGGCGGTGGCACAGGCAACAAAGGCATTGTGCAATTGGATGGCTTTGATGGCCTGAAGCTGTCTGATTTGACTGGCTTGGAGTTGGACGCCAAACTGGTGACTGGAAGCGCAAGCAGTTTCTACATGAATTTCCTCGTCGATCTCGATTGCGTGAAAAACGAAGATCTGAGCACGATGACGATTGCTGACATCCGAACCAATCGCCGTATCCTCGTTTGGATACCGGGCGCAGGAGTGGTGCAGCCCGATGGCTACACGCGCTACAGTGTCACGCCCACCGACAGTGCTTGGCTGATTGTCGGTTCGCCCACCTTTGGCATGGGGTAAAACCCCAGCGGCCCAGCCACGCCGCTTGGCTTGGCGGGCTACCCCAATGCCTGCATCGTCGATGGCGTGTCGGCAGACGGCGGCCTGCCGCGAAATCTCACCATCCCCGCTTGTGTGACCGGCGCCGCATTGCCCACCACGGCCTCTGCCGCTTGCGGGCAAGCGCACAAAGGCGCCTTGATCCTGTTGGGTGATTCCAACAGCCTCGCTGCCAAAACCTACCAGGTCAAGCGCGTCAAAATCAAAGATCGAGTGATCGTATTTCGCTGAACGCTCACGCGAGCGAACAAACCACGGGCGTGTGATCCGAAGGGCGTTCATTTTTGCGCGGCGCTTTGTCGATGATGCAGCTTTGCACCAGAGGTTTCAAGGCATCGCTGACCAGGGTGTAGTCAATGCGCAGGCCTTTGTTGCGGCGGTAGGCGAGGTCTCGGTAGTCCCACCAACTGTAGTGTTTGGCACCTTGCTCAAAGAAGCGAAATGGGTCGTGCAGGCCGAGGCCCAGCAGGGCTTTGAAGTGGTCGCGCTCGGCTTCGGTGTGATGAATCGTCTCGCGCAAACCTTCGGGGTCGTGGGTGTCGCGGTCATCTAAAGTGATGTTGAAATCGCCTACCAATACGAGCTGCGGATGCACCGCCAGCTCCTCGCGTAGCCAGTCGCGCAGGGCGCGCAACCAGCTCATTTTGTATTCAAACTTCTCCGTGCCCGGCGCTTGGCCGTTCACAAAATAACCGTTGACGACGCGCAGGCTGCCCAGCTGCGTCTGAAGCGTGGCGGCGATGATGCGGCTTTGGTCGTCGGCAAAACCAGGGATGTTTTTCTGAACATCGCTGACGGCTTTGATGCTGTCTTTTCGCGTCAACCAAGCCACGCCGTTGTAGGTCTTTTGTCCAAACACCTGGGCGCTGTAACCCGCCGCTTCAAAATCGGCAAACGGAAATTTGTCATCCGTCATTTTCAGCTCTTGCAAGCCGAGTACGTCGATCTTTTCGCCTTCGGGCTGCGTGGCCAGCCAGTCGAGCACCTGTTGCGCGCGGATGGTGAGGGAGTTGACGTTCCAAGTGGCTATTTTCAAAGACATTTTGGCCTTTCGCCGGCATAAAATATGCGCTAATTGCTATTATATTGATAGCTATTGAAGCGTGTTAGCACGCAGATAAGTCACAAAATCCAGCCGTGTTCCATTGGCTGAAGTGATCTTTTCGCGCTCTGCATCTCGCCAAGCTGCATCCAACGGGGGGGCAAATGCATCACCTTCAAACTCAGCATCAATTTCTGTGACGACCAGCTTGTGAGCCAATGGCAGCGATTGCGCGTAGATCTGCGCACCACCTATCACCCAAACTTCACGATGGCCTGATTGCTCACAAATCGATAGCGCTTCACGCAGATTCTGTGCCGGCGTGCTGCCGATTTTGCTTAAATTTTCACGCGTTACCGCATCAGAAGAGATCACCACATTCAAGCGCCCAGGCAATGGCCTGAATTGAGTGGGCAGCGAATCCCAAGTTTTGCGCCCCATGATGACGGGGTAGCCCATGGTGGTTTTCCGGAAATGCTTGCCATCTTCAGAAAAGTGCCAAGGCATGACACCGTCTTTGCCGATGACACGATTTCTGTCTTGCGCCCAGATGAGATTGATTTGCATCGTTACACCGCCACAGGCGCTTTGATGGCCGGATGGTGCTGGTAATTCACCACTTCAAAATCCTCATACTCATAATCAAAAATCGAAGCAGGCTTGCGTTTGATCACGAGTTG
Source organism: Allobrachymonas sp. (assembly GCA_046076625.1). Lineage (GTDB taxonomy): Bacteria > Pseudomonadota > Gammaproteobacteria > Burkholderiales > Burkholderiaceae_C > JANMDU01. Next base: position 5,366 of record JBJTSL010000230.1, on the reverse strand, counting down.
CGGGTACGGCAGGGGCTCTCTGGTGAGCTGGGTGGTGACCTGTTCGGTGTGATTACTGTAAATATGGCAATCGCCGCCCGTCCAGACAAAATCACCTACATCCAAATCGCATTGCTGCGCCAGCATGTGGGTAAGCAGGGCGTAGCTGGCGATGTTGAACGGGACGCCTAGGAAGATGTCAGCACTGCGCTGATAGAGCTGACAACTGAGTTTGCCTTTGCCATTTGGCTCGTTGGCAGGCGCGACGTAAAACTGAAAAAACGCATGGCAGGGCATCAGCGCCATCTTAGGCAGATCAGCCACATTCCAGCTGCTGACGATGATGCGGCGCGAATCGGGGTTGGTTTTGAGCTGCTTCACAGTCTGCGCGATTTGGTCAATCTGCCCACCATCGGGCGTCGGCCAGCTGCGCCATTGCACGCCATACACCGGCCCGAGATCGCCCGTCTCCTTGTTGGCCCATTCATCCCAGATCGTCACGCCGCGCTCTTGCAGCCAGGTGGCATTGCCGTCGCCGCGCAGAAACCACAGCAGTTCGAGGATGATGGACTTGAGGTGCACCTTCTTGGTGGTCACGAGCGGAAAGCCGTCCGCCAGATTGAAGCGCATCTGGTGGCCAAACACGCTGCGCGTGCCCGTGCCGGTCCGGTCGGTTTTGGCCACGCCTCGCTCGAAGACGTGGCGCATGAAGGTTTCGTACTGGTTAGAGGGCATGGGCGGTATTATGGCGAATCGTTTCCTGCTTTTTTGCTCGATGCTCGTTCTGCAAGTCAAGGTCAAGCCCCGTGCCCGGGCCAGTGTGCTGGAGCAGTTGCCCGGCGGCACTTGGGCGGCGAAACTCAAAAGCCCGCCAGTGGATGGCAAGGCCAACGAAGAATTGATTGCTCTGGTGGCCAAGGCGTTGGGCTGCCCGCGCAGCCGGCTGCGCATCAAAAGCGGGGCGGGGGCCAAAATGAAGCTGGTGGAAGTGCTGGACTAAGGCTGGGGTTCACTGCTAGATCAGCGCAGCTGGCGGTGCGCTTGCACGTACGCCCAATGAACGGCTTCCACCGGCATGATCGACAGTCGGTTGCCCCGCGCCAGCAGGCGCAGGTCGGCCAGTGCTGGCTGTGCACGCAGCCAGCGCAGCGGCAGCAGCTGCCAGCGTTCCACCAGTTGCACATCCACATTCAGCCAGCGCGGCGCATCGGGGCTGGACTTGGGGTCGAAATAAATCGAGCTGGGGTCAAACTGTGTCGCATCGGGATAGGCTGCGCTGCACACTTGAGCCACACCCGCGATGCCCGGCTCGGCGCATGAGGAGTGGTAGTACCACACCTGATCGCCCACGCGCATCTGATCGCGCATGAAATTGCGGGCCTGGTAATTACGTACGCCATACCAAGGCACGCACTGGTCAGGCCGAGCAGCCAGATCGTCGATCGACACATCGTCTGGCTCGGCCTTCATCAGCCAATATTGCCGGGGCGCGGTCATGTGATCTCTTGCTCACGCTGCTCTACCCGACCATCCGCATGCTTGGCAAAGCGCCCAGTTGCGCGCGGGTGCACAGGGTCTGGTCGACCCCATGGCCAGCCGCCAAACTCGGTGCGGCGGTAGTCAGCAAAAGCTTGGTGGATTTCGGCTTGGGTGTTCATCACAAACGGGCCATATTGCGCCACGGGCTCGTTAATTGGGCGGCCTTGCAGAACCAAGATTTCGCTCTCTAGGTCGCCATTTAAAAAATCGCAGGGCTGATCTGCCTTGACTTCCATCACGGAATGGGTTGAGATGGTTTGTCCAGCCACGCGGATTGAGAGGCCTTTGAAGAAATACAGCACACGCCGCGTAGCGCTGCTGCGTGCGGCCGGCAGACTCCATTGCGCGCCCGGCGAGAGCTTGATCGTGTAAATGCCCAAATCGCTGTCAGCTTCGCTGGCCCACGAATGAGGTGGGGGTTTGAGGGCTTGCAGATTGTTCAATGAGCCTGCAATGCACACCACGTCCGTCGTGCGGCTATCCGCATCCTGAGCAGTGAGGCGCGGGATGTCCTCATGCCAAAACATGGTGAAATGCGGCTTTGCCATCTTGTTCTTCGCGGGCAGGTTCAGCCAAATTTGAAATAGCTCGGTCGGGTTGGGCGCATCGCTGTGCAGCAGCGGAAACATTTCGCAATGCACAATGCCTTGCCCAGCGGTGAGCCATTGCACATCGCCGCCGCCAAAGCGCGCTGTGGCGCCCAGTGAATCTGAGTGATCAATGCGACCGTTGCGCACAATCGTCACCGTCTCAAAGCCCCGGTGTGGATGCGAGGGAAAGCCTGGCACGGTGTCGCCGTGGTACATGCTCCAGCCATCCTTGCCCCCAAAATCCTGCCCAATCTGCCGCCCGCTTAGCAATGCAGGGTCTGGCGCCATCTGCGCATTGCCCGGCGGATAGGCGTCGTGGTGATGCACGCAAAAGAGAAATGGATCAATCGTAGGACAAGGAGGCGCGCCGAGAGGGGCGATGGAGAGCAGGGTGGTCATGCGCAGATTGTCCTCGATTGCTCAATCATGGGTATGCAACAGCCCACCACCATGCGGCTAAAGCCCTAAACGCTTCCAGCCCGCCAAGCCCAGCTTTTCCAGCGTTTCAATATTCGTCTCAAAAATTGCCTCGGCCTCTGGGAAAGCCTCCACCGCGCGGTCGACGCTTTCTTCGCGCAGCAGGTGCAATATGGCAAAAGGCGCACGGTTGGTGTAGTTGCTGATTTCGTCAGGCTCCGTGCCCTCAAACTGAAACTTCGGGTGAAAGCTGGCGAGCTGAATCACGCCTTCCAACTCATGCTCATCAATCACGTTGTCGGCAACTTCCAAAAAATCGTTGAAATCTAAAAAGTCTTCAAACAACGTGGGGTGAATCAGCAGCGTGGTGTCAATCTCAGAGGCAGGGGTGGCCGCCAGCAAATCCAGCTCGCGATCTAACTCTTCCAGCAAATCATCGGTATGTCGCGCTTTGCTGACCACTAAGCGCACTTGATTCTTCACGTATACCGCTTTGGCAAAGGGGCAAAGATTCAAGCCGATCACGGCTTTTTCTAGCCAGAGGCGGGTGTGGTGGAGGACTTGTTCTTCGTTCATCGTTGGTGTGCCAGAAAAACTCATTCTACAAACCCAAAAACACCGTCATGCGCTGCAGCTCCTCATCAAGAGCCATGCGAAATGCTTTGCCCTTCGGCGCAGATTTCACAAAGCCCACATCTGGAATCAGCTCACGATCTTTCACGCTCAAATTCGCCCAACCGATCACTGAGTCGCGCCACAGCAAGGGCAGCGCATAGTGGCCGCGAATGCGTTTGGCAGCCGGCGTGTAAGCCTCAAAGCGATACGCCCAGCCCCAAAGCAGCTCGAAGCGGCGGCGATCCCAAACCATCGGGTCAAACGGCGCGAGTAGGCGCACTTGATCGTCTGCAGCGTATTTTTTAGAAGCAGGGTTCTCGCTCGCAGGCCAAAGCCATGTGATGCCGTCCACCACTGCGCTCGGCAAACGATCACGCGCCTGCTGCAAAGCCGCCTTGCGCTGATCGCCCCATTGCGGCACACCGCCTCGCAGCAGCAGGCTGATCAATTGCCCCAAGCTCGCCTCAGGCAAAGGCGCATATTTCGCCACGATCACATCCACGAGCGCGTCCATGATCGCGTCTGGGCTCAGCTTCGAGGGCTGATGCTCGCGCACGGCATAGAGTCGACAATTCCCTTCCCGCCGCGGCACGCGCAGCATGCCCCGATAGTGCATGCCATCCAGCAACTGCGTGCTCGCCTTGCTGCTGCCGCCAAACCAATTGATGACACTGCCATGGTCAAAATGCGCATCTACCTCGGAGGGGCGCACGATACCGCGCTCGCGCACAAATGCCAATACCTCTTTCGCCTGCTTCACGCGAGCAGCAGACCAAGCTAATCGAGCTGTGCGTGGATGCATCCAATGATGCAACTCGCACGACACAAAACCATAGTTCACGAAAAAATCTTCTTCGATAGCGAGCTTTGGATACCGTGCTTCCAAATCCCCCGCCCGATAGCCCGCCACGCGATGCCGCAAAGTCAAGTCTTGCGCACGAGCGGGTACGCGGAGTGGGTCGGCTTGGACGAAGCCTAGGCGTTGAATTGCTTTGGGTAGGGTGGTTGGTGCGAAGAGGCTGCGGGCTAGGGCGTAGTGGCGCAGCTGGTGTAGGTTGAGTGAATTTGCCATGATTGCTGCATCGTTCGGGTTTACGGGCAATTGAGCTTTGCTAAAAGATCATAAAAGCATGACTTACCCAGCATTCGAGAGCAAGCATCAAACAAAAAGCCTCTTCAGCCATAATACAGAGTATGAATAAGCAAGAGCTTCGTCAATTTCGTGCAGCTTTGGTCGAGATGGAAACTGCACTCGAACCAACTGATCCCCGCTATGTGCCTAGTTTGCACGGGAGTCATGAGGAAGATGTCATTAGTTCTCTGTCCGAAGAAATTTTGACACGAGCGCCGCTGGATAGTCATTTGTTCTATTTCACGGGTCAACGGGGCACAGGCAAAAGCACTGAACTGCGCAGACTGGAGACCATTCTGCTCGGCGAAGATAGTCAGGTCATTCGCTTCGATAGCCTAGATTTCATCACCGAAACCGAAAAAGTAACTGTTGAGACCCTTCTGCTGTTGGTGACGGCCGGATTAGCCGCTTGGGCAGTTGAGCATTATCGGCAAGATTTTTTGAGTGCGAATGCATGGACACGATTTGCAAATTGGCTGCAAACGGATGTTCAATTGAACGAAGTCACTGCACAGGGTCTTAAACTCAAGCTCAAAGAGCAGCAAGCCACTGTTGCTCAAAAAATTCGTCAGCTCTCTGCCCCACTGGAGTGGACGAAAAGAGTTCAAGAATTTGCGGGTGAGATTGTGCAATTCATTCGACATAGCACAGCTCGGCAGCGCGTGGTCGTGATTGTTGATTCTTTGGAGCGCTTGCGCGGGGTCTCGGGTGCCGAGCAGGATGCGATGTTTCAGCATGTGATCACGACTTTTGCGGGCGATTTTGATCGCCTGCGTGTTCCCAGTGCCAGTGTGGTGTATTCAGTGCCGCCTTATCTTGCTTTGATGGCAGATGTGCGCAACTTTGTCACATGCCACGCATTGGCTTCCGTGCGAGTGTTTGCCAAGCCGATGCAGCATGGCAGCCAAACGGCGCAGCGTCGCCAAGCAAGGCCGGAAGGCTTGGCGAAAATGCGCGATCTGATTGCACGTCGATACCCACAGTGGACCGAGGTGCTCAATGAAGCCGCGCTTAACAAGCTCATCTCCAGCTCCGGCGGGGATCTTCGCCACTTCATGCAAAGACTGGTGTCTGGTGTGGTGGGTCAAGCGCAA
>JBJTSL010000229.1:0-5793 GCA_046076625.1 Allobrachymonas sp. | reverse complement strand
AGAAACAGCCAAATTTTGGATTTCTTTTCTGCGACCTCTGCGTGATCTTCGCGTCCTCTGCGTTCCAGGATTTCTGTGTTTGCATCATTGCGCCGTCTCCAACTCAAGCCGCTGTGGATCAAGCAAATTGCCGATCACGCCGACCATGCTGAACACTGCGCCCACGGGCATGGCCAAGTAGGCCCAGAACATGCTCACATCTTCCAGGCCAATCACGCTTTGCACCTTGCCACGGTTCGCATAATCCCAGCCCCACCACAGGATGATGGTGAGCAGAGCGAGTGCGGCGATGGTCACCACGTAGTCCAGCACCCGCTTGATCTTGGGTGGACTCCAGCGGTAGAGCACATCGACACTCACCATCGCACCTTGGCGAAATGCGGCGGCGATACCCATAAACACCATCCAGATCAGGGAAAAGCGAATCAGCACCTCGGTCCATTCAGCAGGTTTTTCCAAAATGAAGCGCGTGATGATTTGGAACATGCCAAGACTGGCAGCGACTGCGAGCATGGCGCAGGCGATCATCATGGCTAAGCCGGTGGTGAACCGTTCAAACTGCAGAAATCTTTTTTTCATGGAGGTGCTCTGCGGGAAGCTGAAATGCCGGATTTTAAAGAAAAATACGCCGTTCTCCGGCGTATTTTCTGCGTAGATTGCTATTTAATTTATAGCATATACGATGCCAAGATCAGCGCACAGCGCGGATGCGATCAATATTGGCTTTGCCAAATTGCTTTTCAAACTCCGCATTCACGGGTGCAAGTGCGGAGATGAATTTGGATTTGTCCACGTTTTCAATCACTGTCATGCCCTTGCTACGCAGCTCGGCCACACCCTTGGCATCGTCCTCATCCACGCGGGCGCGACCCACTTTTGCGCCTTCTTTGGCGGCCTCCAAAAAGGCGGTTTTATCAGCCGCTGTGAGCTTGTCAAACGCACCCTTACTCATGAGGAAGATGGCGGGGGAATACACATGCCCAGTAAGTGTGAGGTGCTTTTGAACTTGGTCAAACTTGGCGGCCATGATCACCGAGAGCGGATTCTCTTGGCCATCCACCGTGCCTTGCTGCAAGGCGGTGAACACTTCTGGGAAAGCCATGGGCGTGGTAACAATGCCAAAGCCTTTGTAAGCGGCCACGTGCACCGGGTTCTCCATTGTGCGCATTTTCAAACCCTTCAAATCGTCGGGGCTGTTGACGGAGCGCTTGGAGTTAGTCATGTGGCGCACACCGTTTTCGCCCCAAGCCAAGGCTTTGAAGCCGCGTGGCTCAAATTTGGTGAGCATCTCTTGGCCAATCGGGCCATCAAGCACGGCGCGGGCATGCGCTTTGTCGCGAAAAAGGAAAGGAATGTCCAAGATGCGCGCATCAGGCACGAAATTGGGCACGGGGCCGGTGGAGGTGAAGGTCAGCTCCTGTGTGCCCAGCTGCACCGCTTCGATGCTTTCGCGCTCGCCGCCGAGTGCGCCTGAATAGAACGTTTGGATTTTGTAGCGGCCGTTGGTGCGACGCTCCACTTCGCGTGCGAAAGTGTCAATCGCCACGCCCTGGTGCGAGTTTTGCGCCACGGAAATGCTGATGCGCATATTGGTTTGCGCATGGGCACTGCTCATAGCGCCCAATGAAGCGGCTACAGCAGCGGCAGCAAGGCACAGGGTAGAAAGGCGGCGAGTCAACGGCATGAAAGTCTCCAAGTAAGAATAATCCAGAAAGAAATAATCTCGGCAGAAAAGCCAACAAACAGTCTAGCGGCTAGATGCCGCCTTCAGCCTAGGGGATGCCCGCAGTTCAGGGTTTCAAAAGCTCGGGGTGGTTCTCAGCCATATGCTCGCGCACGATCTCGTCAAAGCTGGCATTGGGCCGCATGCCAAGGGCTTGTGCGCGCGGGCTACCCATGCGTGTGGGCCAGCCTTGCACGATTTTTTCAATCACCGGATCGATTTTCCAAGAGAGCAGGGCGTGCACTGAGTCGCCGGCGTTGCGCTTCAAGCCTTCAGCCATTTCGCCTACTGTGATGGGCAGAGCAGGCAAGTTGAGCGCGGTCAGTGGCCCCCAAGCCTCGTCACTGGCCTGCACGCTGGCCAAGATGCCGCGCACGGTGTTAGCGGGCGATGACAGCGAATGCACGGTCTCAGGCTTGACGGGAATCGCGCAACCGATGCCTTTCAACGGCTCGCGGATCATGCCGCTGAAAAAGCCCGAAGCCGCGCCATTGGGCAAGCCAGCACGCACGCTCACGGTGGCCAAGCGCGCGCTGCGGGCGCTGATGAAGCCTTTGCGCGCATAGTCAGCCATGAGTTGCTCGCCAATGAGCTTTTGGATGCCGTAGCTGGTCTGCGGCGTGGGCAAGGTGGTGTCAATGATTTCATCAGGGAAGCTGTGATGGGGGGTGCGGCCAAATACAGCAATCGAGCTGGCGAAAAAGACGGTTGGCTTCGTGCCCAAAGCTCTGGCTGAATCCAGCAGCGCATGCGTGGCGGCATAGTTGCTGCGCATACCCAAATCGAAATTGGCCTCGCATTCGCCACTCACAGCGGCTGCCATGTGAAAGATGACCTGCACATCGCTGTGGCGGGCCAGGAGATTGCTTGAGCCCGAGCCGAGTTGATCGAGCAAGTCACCCACTTCGCTGCTGATGCGCGCATCTTGTGCCAAAGCAGCTGGAGCAGGCACGCGGTCTGCAATCACGATTTGCGAGATGGGCGCGGGTGCAGCGCCTCGAAGGCTCAAACTGCCTTGCGCCAGCAGAGCCCGCGCCAAGCGCGCGCCCACAAAGCCTGCGCCGCCGGTGATGATGATTTTCATAGATAGGTCGTTTTTCGAAAATGAGTTGGATGCCGCAATGTATCGCCTGCTGCAAGTTGACAAATCACGATGTGTTCAGTCTAACTGAGGCGGCGTGCATGCCATTCAGGGCTTCGACCCCGATTTGAGGAGTGCTTGACAAGCTGAAAGACTTGAAGTAGATTACTAACCAGTCAGTCAGTAATATTGACTTATCGGTTGCAGCCTCCATCGAGGCTTTTCAGCCGTCTGGTGTCTGTTCTATGGAGAAAAACATGCCAAATCTGTCATTCCCCGGCAAAGAATGTGCGTGGAATGCTATACAAAAGATAGCATTGATGAGCGCATTACTTTCAGCGGCTTTGCTGGCGGCATGCTCGAAACCTGCCCCTGCGCCCGAGCCGGTGCGGGCGGTGAAGATCTATACGGTGGGCGCCAGCGGTATGCAAGCGGGCTACGAGTATTCCGGTGAAGTACGGGCACGGGTGGAGTCGCGCTTGGGCTTTCGCGTGGCGGGCAAGATCATCAAGCGCCAAGCGGAGGTGGGGCAGCGGGTGAAAGCGGGTCAGATTCTGGCGCAGCTCGATCCGCAGGACTACAAACTGGCCGTAGATAGCGCACGTGCAGCACTTGCAGCGGCGACGACGAACCGCGATTTGGCGGCGGCGGATTTCAAGCGCTTCCAGAGCCTGAAAGAGCAGAATTTCATCAGCGGCGCAGAGCTTGAGCGGCGCGAGACGGCATGGAAGGCGGCTGAGGCGCAGGTGAGCCAAGCGCAGGCGCAATTGGCCAATACGGGCAATCAAGTCGGCTATGCGAACTTGGTCGCGGATGTTTCCGGCATTGTCACGGCAGTGGATGCGGAGGTGGGGCAGGTGGTCTCTGCTGGCAGCCCGGTGGTGCGAATTGCGCAAGATGGGCCGCGTGATGTGGTGTTTAGCGTGCCGGAAGACAAGATAGCCAGCGTGGCAGTGGGTTCAGCAGTCAACGCGCGGCGCTGGAATGGCGATGATGGCGCTCCGTTGAATGGAAAAATTCGCGAGCTGGCCGCCAGCGCCGACCCGCTGACGCGCACCTATCAGGCCAAGATGAGCGTGGATGCTGGAGCGAATTTGCCGCTGGGCGCAACGGTCTATGTTTTCCCCGGCAACGCGCAGGCTGCCACGCAGGTGATCAAGTTACCGACCAGCAGTCTGATGCAAAGCGCTCAGGGTGCATCGCAAGTGTGGCTGCTGGATAAAGCAGCGATGACGGTGAACCCAGTGAATGTGCAGGTGGCGACAGCGGACGGCAACGAAGCTGTGATTGCCTCGGGTGTGAAACCGGGCGACCTGATCGTGAGCGCTGGCATTCACGTGCTTTCACCTGGCTTGAAAGTGACGATTTTTAATGAAAAAGGCCAGTCTGCCGGCATATTACCTGCGCAGAGTGCTACTAAATCAGTAGCACCTTCAACGACCCCTACTCAAACCAAGTGAGCGCGCGATGTCATCCAACGCAGCAACATCGCGCTTCAACCTCTCCAAGTGGGCGATTGACCACCCCGCGCTCACGCGCTACCTCATGGTCGTGCTCATGCTCTTGGGCGCAGCGAGCTATTTCCAACTGGGCCAAGATGAAGACCCGCCGTTCACCTTCCGCATCATGGCGATTCGCATGTTCTATCCGGGTGCGACGGCGCAGCAGGTGAGCGAGCAGGTCCTGGAGAAGGTGGAGAAAACACTGCAAGAAGTGCCATTGGCCGACAAGATTCGCTCGTATGCCAAGCCAGGCGAAGCGCTGATCATTTTTCAGGTGAAAGACAACGGGCCACCCAAAGATGTGCCACAGATCTGGTATTCGGTGCGCAAGAAGGTGGGCGATATGCGCGGCACGCTGCCGCCGGGTGTGATCGGGCCGTTTTTCAACGACGAATTCGGCGATGTGTTTGGCGTGATGTATGCGCTCAAAACCGAAGGCTTCAGCCCGGCGCAGGCCAAGGCGTTTGCCGACGATGTACGCCAACAGCTGTTGAGAGTGAAAGATGTCTCCAAGGTAGAGCTGTTTGGCCAACAAGATGAGAAGCTCTATATCGAAATCTCGCAAAAGCGCTTGGCTCAACTGGGCTTGGATTTGAGCTCAGTGATTGCCCAGCTCAATGCGCAAAACGCTGTGGAATCGGCCGGGGTGATCACCACGCCGCTGGATGTGTTGCAGGTGCGCGTGCAAGGGCAGTTCAATGATCTGGAGCAGATCAAAGCCATGCCGATCCGAGCTGCAAATGCGCAAGGCGCGGGCGCGGCCCAGATTCGGCTGGGCGATATTGCCGACATCCGCCGTGGTTATGTGGACCCAGCGCAGGTGAAGGTGCGCACCACAGATCGGGATGCTAAGGGAAACATCAGCAGCCAAGAGGTGATCGTGCTGGGTGTGAGCATGGCCAAGGGGGGCGACATCATTGCATTGGGCAAAGCGCTCAAATTAGCCACTGAAAAAATCGAAAAAACACTTCCGATTGGTGCCGAATTAGAACAAATTCAAGACCAGCCGCGTGCTGTGGCCAAATCAGTGAATGAGTTTGTGGCGGTGCTGATTGAGGCGGTGTTCATCGTGCTCGCGGTGAGTTTTATCGCTTTGGGCTTTCACAGCCGTGGCAAAGATGTGCCTCTGCTCAAACGCTACTATCTGGATATCCGCCCCGGCTTGGTGGTGGGTATCACGATTCCGCTCGTGCTCGCCGTCACGTTTTTGGCGATGTGGTACTTCGGCCTCGGGCTGCACAAAATCTCCCTGGGCTCACTCATCATCGCTCTGGGTTTGCTGGTGGATGACGCGATCATCGCCGTGGAGATGATGGTGCGCAAAATGGAAGAGGGCTACGACAAGGTCCGCGCTGCTACTTTCGCGTATGAACTGACCGCCATGCCCATGCTCACGGGCACGCTCATTACGGCGGTGGGCTTCTTGCCGATTGGCATTGCCAAATCCGTAACGGGCGAGTACACCTTTGCGATTTTCGGCGTGACGG
>JBJTSL010000228.1:0-3393 GCA_046076625.1 Allobrachymonas sp. | reverse complement strand
CGGATTGGAGCGATGCGAAACGCCTTGTTTACTGACGGTGCCTTGCGACACGCCGCTTTTCCCGCTTGATTTGGCTCAGCGTTTGTACCAAGCCCTGGAGCATGAAAACGCCGACATCACCGTAGCCAGCGCGCCCGAATCGGATGACAACGGGCAGACCCGCGTGCGCCCACAACCCGTGTTTTGCCTGCTCAAAACCGAGCTGATGGAAAGCCTTGTTGCCTTTATGCAAGGCGGTGGACGCAAGATTGATGCATGGACAGCGCTGCACCGCGTGACCCATGTGGCATTTGACCTGCCGCAAGACAACGCACAAGCCTTCGCCAATGTGAATACATTGCAAGAGCTGCACGCATTGGAAAAATAAGGAATGGCATTCAGCGCAAGCCGATTTGAGGAGAACCCAAACACGCATGGTTGGACTGCCGGTACCCTGTTCATCATCATCAGCCTCTGGATCGCCGGGGTGGGCAACGGTGCACTCTGGCAGGAGTTGCACCAAATCGACCGGCTGAACAATGCCGACGACGTCTGGGTTGCCATCTGCATGGGGCTGCTTGTTTGGGGTGCTTTGGTGGCCTTTGGAGCACTTTTGGCCTGGCGGCGCAGCATCAAGCCTGTACTTGTCTTTTTGTTGATTGCCGCTGCGCTTGGCATGCATTTCATGATGAGCTATGGCGTGGTGATCGACGACACCATGATGGCCAATGTGTTTCAGACCGACCCGCGAGAGACGCGAGATTTGCTCAATCTGCGGTTGTTCATCACGGTGCTGTTGGTAGCGGGTATTCCCACGCTCTGGCTGTGGTTCGTGCCAGTTCGGCAAGTTCGCTGGCATCGGCAAGCCTTGCAAAATGCCATTCTTTTGATCGCTGGATGTGCTCTGTTTGCTTTGGCCATCCTGATGTCTTTCCAGGGATTCTCATCGTTGATGCGCAATCACAAGCATGTGCGCTATCTGCTCAACCCCATCAACTCGCTCTATGCCATCGGCCAAATCGCGAGCAAACCCCTGCGCCATGGCCCGCAACCTCTTCAAGCCATTGGATTAGATGCGACGCTGGGGACAAGCGACAGGGGGAGCAAACCACCGCTGCTCATGATCGTGGTGGGCGAGACCGCGCGCGCAGCAAACTTCAGTTTCAACGGTTATGCGCGGCAAACCACGCCGCAAATGGTCAAGCTCGCGCAGACCGATGCTTTTGTGTATTGGCAAAACGCTTGGAGCTGCGGAACGAACACGGCGAGCAGCTTGCCCTGCATGTTCAGCCATTTGGGCAAAGAAGCGTTTGAAGACAGCAAGCTGCGCTATGAAGGCTTGCTCGATGTGCTGCAATACGCCGGCTTGGCTGTGTTGTGGATTGACAATCAGTCCGGCTGCAAGGGTGTGTGTGATCGCGTGGAGAATGTGAACACGACGCATGCCAAAATCGCAGAGCATTGCAGCACCGGGGAATGTCATGACCTGGTGATGTTGCATGGCCTAGATGCCCGCATTGCCGCCTTGCCCGCTGAGAAGCGAGCCAAAGGCGTGGTCGTGGTGCTCCATCAGATGGGCAGCCACGGCCCCGCATATTTCAAGCGCGTGCCGCCAGCCTTCAAACAATTCCAGCCTGAGTGCCTGACTAACAACCTCTCCGAATGCACGAGAGAGCAAATCACCAACAGCTACGACAACACCCTGCTCTACACCGACCAGTTGCTCGCCTCATCGGTCAATTGGCTCAAATCGCAAGAAAAGACTTCGCGCACTGCCATGGTCTATGTTTCAGACCACGGCGAATCCTTGGGCGAAAAAGGTATTTTTCTTCATGGCCTGCCTTATGCGATAGCTCCAAATGAGCAAAAGCACATCCCTTGGCTCAATTGGCTGTCGGCCGACATGGTGACCAGCAGGCGACTCGATCTGAATTGCTTGCAGACAAATGCGACTCAACGCATCACGCATGACCATTTGTTTCATTCGGTGCTGGGTTTGCTGGATGTGAAAACTGCGTTACACCGCTCCAAACTGGATATTTACGCAGCCTGTCAACGCTGATCGCTAGCCAGCGCCGTATTTTTGGGCAAAATGAGTCATTCGCCGGCATGGCATTTGTACCGTTCGCTCTCAAAAACATAGCATTCCAAAGAGGATCATGATGAATATTCGCTGTCTTCCCAAAGCCTGGGCGCTCGGCATGGGTCTGTTGGCTCTGAGCTGCACTTTGCAAGCCGCTGAACTCAAACTTCGCATCATGGAGACAACCGATCTCCACATGAATTTCTTGAATTACGACTATTACCAAGACAAGCCTACTGATGCCTTTGGCGTGAACCGTACGATTCCACTGATCAAAGCTGCTCGCGCGGAGGCCACAAACTCCCTTCTGTTTGACAACGGCGATCTGATCCAAGGTAACCCGCTCGGTGATGTGATCGCACGGATTCGCGGCTTGAAACCGGGCGAGACCCATGCCGCCTTCAAGGTCATGAACCAAATGGGCTATGACGCGGCCAATCTGGGTAACCATGAGTTCAATTTCGGCTTGGATTTTCTGCGCCAATCAATTGCGACCGCCAAGTTTCCTTATGTCAGCTCAAATGTATTTGAAGGAGCGACTGATACACCCAACGCTAAGCATGCCTTCACGCCGTATTTGATTTTGAACCGCAGTTTCAAAGACACGGAAGGCAAAACGCACACCATGAAAATCGGTGTGATAGGCTTTACACCGCCACCAATCATGCAATGGGATCGGAGTCATTTGCAAGGCAAAGTCTTCACGCGCGACATTGTGGAGATGGCCAAAAAATACGTGCCGGAGATGCGCAGCAAAGGCGCCGATCTCGTCATCGCAATTCCGCATTCAGGCTACGAGCGCACGCCGCAAGGCCCGATGGCTGAAAACGCCGTGGCGGGGCTTGCGGATGTGCCGGGCATTGACGCGATTTTGTTTGGCCACTCTCACGCCGAATTTCCCAGTCAGCAATTTGCCAACCACCCGAAAGTGAACATCGCCAAGGGCACGATCAATGGCGTTGCCTCCGTCATGCCCGGTCGTTGGGGCGATCATTTGGGCATCATTGATTTGACGCTGGACAACGCATCAGGCAAGTGGCTCGTCAAAGACAGCCAATCGCTGCTGCGTCCAATTTTTGACCGCGCCGCACGCAAACCCACAGTGGAGTCCGACCCAATGGTTGAAGCTGCGATCAAGGAGGAGCATGAAGCGACGCTGGCCTATGTGCGCGCCAAGGTGGCGGAGAGCAGCGCACCCATTTACAGCTACTTTGCGCAAGTGGCCGATGATTCTTCTGTGCAAATCGTCTCGAATGCACAAATTGCGTATGTGAAGAAAGCCTTGGTCGGTACGCCCCATGCCAATCTGCCCATCCTGTCGGCAGCGGCGC
>JBJTSL010000227.1:0-9590 GCA_046076625.1 Allobrachymonas sp. | reverse complement strand
GATACAAAATTTGGCTGTTTCTTTTATGCGACTTTCGCGTCCTCTGCGTTCAAAAAGGTATTTTTAAATCTTAATCAACCCACAAAGTTCTCAGGAATCTTCGCCTTGCTGCGTGCCTCAGCCGGCGAGATCATGTTGCGTTTGACGAGGTCGGTGAGGTTTTGGTCGAGGGTTTGCATGCCTACGCTGTTGCCGGTTTGGATGGCGGAATACATTTGCGCCACTTTGGCTTCGCGGATCAGGTTGCGGATGGCCGATGTGCCCAGCATGATCTCGTGTGCGGCTACGCGGCCATTGCCATCCTTGGTTTTGCACAGGGTTTGCGAGATCACGGCTTGCAGCGATTCGGAAAGCATCGCGCGCACCATTTCTTTTTCATCGGCAGGGAATACGTCGATGATACGGTCGATGGTTTTGGCGGCACTGCTGGTGTGCAGCGTACCAAACACCAAGTGGCCGGTTTCGGCAGCGGTCATGGCGAGGCGAATCGTCTCCAAGTCGCGCATCTCGCCCACAAGGATACAGTCCGGGTCTTCGCGCAGCGCGGATTTCAAGGCGGCAGCAAACGACAGTGTCATGGGTCCGACTTCGCGTTGGTTCACCAGGCATTTTTTGGATTCGTGCACGAATTCGATCGGGTCTTCCACGGTCAGGATGTGGCCATATTCGTTTTCGTTGAGGTAGTTCACCATGGCAGCCAGCGTGGTGGATTTGCCCGAACCCGTGGGGCCGGTCACGAGCACCATGCCGCGCGGTTTGAGCGATAAATCCGCAAAAATCTTCGGCGCATTGAGCTGCTCCAGCGTCAAGATTTTGGAAGGAATGGTTCGGAACACGGCTGCCGCGCCCCGGTTTTGGTTGAAGGCGTTCACACGGAAACGCGCGAGGCCTTCAATCTCAAATGAAAAGTCGCACTCCAAGAACTCTTCATACTGCTTGCGCTGCGAATCGTTCATGATGTCATACACCATGCCGTGCACGGCTTTGTGGTCGAGCGCATCCACATTGATGCGGCGCACGTCACCGTGCACGCGGATCATCGGCGGCAAGCCGGCAGATAAGTGAAGGTCGGAAGCTTTGTTTTTAACGCTGAAGGCAAGCAGTTGTGTGATGTCCATGATACAAAATCAGGTGCAATTGGGTAACAAGCACATTATGGGCATGATTTCAGACAATTTGACGAGCGTCAAGACGCAGATTCGCGCGGCTTGCATGGAATTTGCTCGCCCGCAGGAGGCAGTGAGCTTGCTGGCAGTGAGTAAAACTTTTCCCGTACGGGCTGTGCGCGAGGCCTATGCGGCTGGGCAGCGTGCGTTTGGCGAAAACTATATTCAAGAGGGTGTTGAAAAGACCTTGGCTTTGGCGCAATTGGCGGAGATTGAATGGCACATGATCGGTCCAATCCAAAGCAACAAAACGCGGCTGGTGGCCGAGCATTTTCATTGGGCGCACAGCGTAGATCGTTTGAAGATTGCGCAGCGCTTGTCCGAGCAGAGGCCGGCTCATTTGCCACCTTTGCAGATTTGCGTGCAGGTGAACACGGATGGCGGGGCGAACAAGTCGGGTTGCTTGCCTTCTGAAGCGCTTGATCTTTGCATTGAGGTTTCAAAATTGCCGAATTTGCAATTGCGTGGCCTGATGGTGATTCCTGAGCCTGCTTCTGATTTCATAGCATCTTGCGCAGCATTCATGCCGGCGAAAGAGCTATTTCTCTCGATAAAACAACATATTCCTGCCATGGACACGCTGTCCATGGGCATGAGTGCGGATTTGCGGGCAGCGGTGAAGGAGGGCAGCACGATGGTGCGCGTGGGGACAGCGATTTTTGGTACTCGAAAGTAAAGAAGTCAATTTTTGAACGCAGAGGACGCGAAGGTTTCGCGAAAAACGCAAAAAAAGAAACAGCCGATTTTGGTATTTCTTTTCTGCGCTCTCTGCGCAACCCTCGCGTCTTCTGCGTTCAAAAGGGTCTTGTTCCTCAAGCCGTCACAATCCACCCTTCAAGTGGATCAAACTTCGGTAGCCCGTAATTCTTCTTTCCCGCCAGATGCTGCCCAAAAGCCCAGTGGGCTTGCAGCATGCACAGCGTCGCATCTAGGCTGTCACCGCTGGCATCGTCAATCAGCTCCTCGCGTTGCGCATGGGTGAGTTTGAGGCGAACTTTGAGGCGGGTTTGACCATTCTCTAGGGCGGTCAAGATGTCTTTGCGGGCGATGAGGCGCTCGGGGGTTTGTTTGGATTTGTCGTCGCTTTTGTAGCTGCGGTTGCCGAGGATTTCTCGGGCGAGCAAGCCGGGGTAGGCTTCTAGGGCGACTTTGTTGGTGTTGCCTTTGTGCAAGCCCGGAAAGTGGCAACCCACTTGCAAGAGCAAAGGCACGCCTGCATGCAGCATATAAGCCACCGGCGGGTTGACCCACTTCATGCTCGGGCTGCTGCCAGCAGGCAAATCTGCGGCGCGGTGCGCGAATTTACTGCCTGCGGGGCGGGCATCGCAGAAGGCTTTGAACTGCGTGCGAATCTGCTCGCGGCTGAGGTTGGCGTAATGCCGCATGCAGGGCAGCCAATCGGTGGGCCATTGCAAAGTTTCCACCACTTCGCGCGGCAAACCGAAGGGTAAATCGAAGCCGCCGATCCATTCGCGATCCGTGAGCAGCCAATTTCCAAAAACCTCAAGTGATTCAAACCGCTCTAGTTTCGATAGCACACAGCGCAGTGTGTATGCCGGGGAACTGCTATTTTTGCTTAAAATTTCTTCGCTCAGAGCCAGCACCACAGGTTTGCGCCGTGTGGGGCTAGATGAGAAATCGCAACCGATGATGTGCATGAGCGTTGATTCACGCAAGAGTCTTAACCCAATGCCAAGGCCATCACGCCCGCTGCTATCGCACACGCTCCCACGATGCGCAGACCGCGATCACTCTCTCCCAGCAACTGCCCGCCGATGAGTGCCGCAAACAGCATGCTCACCTCACGCGCAGGTGCCACATGGCTCACTGGCGCCATTGTTGCGGCATACAGCACGAGCACATAACCTATGGGACTGAAAACACCCACGACTGCCGCATACTTCCATTGCAGTGTCCACAAACGCTTGGCTTCGGGAATGTTGCGCAGCACGGGCACCACGGTGTAAGGCATGCGTAGCACGTTGCTCCAATAGTCAAACAAGATCGGCGAGATGGCCAGCACTTTAACCGTCCAAGCATCAAGAATTGTGTAGCAGGCAATCAGGCAGCCTGTCAGCCCTCCCCAAAACACGCCGGTGAGGATGCGCGCTTTTTTGTTCGGATCATGTGCCGCTCGAAACAGCGCTGGCCCGCCCGCCACTAAAAATACACCGATTACCACGCCCGCAATGCCGAGCACACCATAGGACGACAATTGCTCGCCAAAAACGATCACCGCCACGCCAGACGACAAGAGTGGCCCGCTGCCGCGCGCGACGGGATAGACCACCGTCAAATCGCTTTTGCGATAGCCTGTGAGCAAACACATGAAATACAGCCAATGCACAAGGCCGCTCACGGTCATCGCGGTCCATTCCTTCCAGCCCCAAGTTGGCACGATCGTCCAGCCCAGCCAAATGCACAGTGGCGACCACGCGTAGAACATGATGAGCGAAGAGAAGAAAGCAAACCGCACATCGCCGCCTGATTTTTTTGCAGCGATGTTCCACAGAGCGTGAATCAATGCGCCCGTGAGCACGAGA
This sequence comes from Allobrachymonas sp., assembly GCA_046076625.1. Taxonomy (GTDB): domain Bacteria; phylum Pseudomonadota; class Gammaproteobacteria; order Burkholderiales; family Burkholderiaceae_C; genus JANMDU01. The sequence continues at coordinate 5,881 of JBJTSL010000227.1, read as the reverse complement.
GCCAGAGCGGTTATTGGCATGGCGTGGATTCACTGGCTATAGAAATGCAAAGGGCTGCATGTGCAGCCCCGGTTGCGAGCAGGGTGCTTCGCATCATGCGCGGCCAATGATGGACGCAGTGGCCATCAGCTCTTCGAGTAAAGCCAGCGAAACTTTGCCGCTTACCGCATATGGGTCAAGTTCCGGTTTCTCAGAATATTTGAGCACGATTGACGTATTGAGCTTGGCCAGATTCACCTGCCCCATAGTCCAGCCGCCAAAGCGCCGCTCGGTGATCTCTTCAAAATGCAAAAGCACCACATCTTTGTGCCGTTTGTCTTTGCAGATGTGGGTGTAGAGCTCACTGACCTGATTGCGCCCGCCTTCGATCGCTTGCAAGAAAATGCCCGCGCCGTAGCAGAGGATGCCGGTGATGCCGAGTGCGGAGTTGTGCGTGCGCGATTCTGCCAAGATGCTGTCGATGCACTCGGGCTTGCTGGGGTCGGCCAAGCGGCTGACGTAGAGGAGACGAACGAGCATTGCAGTCTCCTTATTTGCTACCGCCAGGATCGCGCGGGATCAGCGCGAGGAATTCGCGGCGCAGGTTCGCATCTTTCAAGAAGCTGCCGCGCATCACGGAATTGATCATGCGCGAATCCATGTCTTTCACACCGCGCCACGCCATGCAGTAATGCGTGGCTTCCATCACGATGGCCATGCCATCGGGCTGCGTCTTTTGCTGGATCAGATCAGCCAGTTGCACCACTGCCTCTTCTTGGATCTGCGGGCGGTTCATGATCCATTCGGCCATGCGCGCGTATTTCGAGAGGCCAATCACATTGGTGTGTTCGTTGGGCATCACGCCGATCCACACCTTGCCAATCACCGGGCAGAAATGGTGGCTGCAGGCGCTACGTACGGTGATGGGGCCCACAATCATCAGCTCATTGAGGTGCTCGGCGTTGGGAAATTCGGTGACATCCGGGCCCTTCACATAACGGCCTTTGAACACTTCGTTCAAATACATCTTGGCCACGCGGCGCGCGGTGTCTGAGGTGTTGTGGTCATTCGTGGTGTCAATCACCAAGCTCTCCAGCACACCCTGCATCTTGATTTCGACTTCATCCAGCAGCTTGGCCAGCTCGCCGGGTTCAATGAATTCGGAGATGTTGTCGTTCGCATGGAAGCGCTTTTTGGCGGCGTTGATGCGTTCGCGGATTTTGACGGAGACAGGCATTCCTTCAACTGCTGAGGCCTGTAAGGAGGTGGGTTCTGTTTTCATAAGCATGTTGTATGGTACTTCATGGTCAGTTTTAGGGTGTCGCCAATGAAAAAAGCCCTAAACTGTACCGATGAACAGGGATTTGGATGGACTGTCTGCTTGGAATGTTATGAACACTTCTATTTCTTCTCACCTGCCCATGATCGGTTTGGTAGGCGCTGGCCTTATGGGACACGGCATCGCCCGTAATCTTCTTTTACGCGGTCATGCGCTGGCCGTGCTCGAGCATGCGGGCAATCAGCCTTTGGATGAGCTGTTGCAATTGAAGGCGTACACCACGTCAGATTTGCAGGCCCTTGCCGCGCAGTCGTCAGTCTTGATCCTCTGCGTGACGGGTTCTGCTCAAGTCGAAGCCGTGCTGCTCGGCGAGAATGGGGCACTCAAAACATTGCGCCCCAGCGCGATTGTGGTGGATTGCTCGACTTCGTTGCCCGCATCGACAGAGCGTGTCGCGCAAGCGGTGCACGAAGCGGGCGGCCAATTCGTCGATGCGGCCATGACGCGCACCGCCAAAGAAGCCCATGAGGGCCGCCTGAATTTGCTGGTGGGCGCGCAGGCAGAAGTGTTTGAACGGGTGCGCCCCTTGCTTGCGTGCTTCGCAGAAAACATTACGCATTGCGGCGTGGTAGGCGCGGGCCACCGCATGAAGCTCTTGCACAACAGCGTGTCGCTTGGTTTCATCGCGCTGCTTGCAGAAGTTGCCGCCTGCGCCAAGCGCTCGGGCATTGATCCGACTGTGTTTGTGAATGTGCTGGCGAAAGGAGGCGGCGCGAGTGCGGCATTGGAGCGTTTGAAGCCCTTTATCTTGCATGGTGACAGTTCAGGGCTCAAATTTGCAATGGGCAATGCGCAAAAGGATCTGGGTTACTACAACGAGATGGCCAAGGATCAAGCGGCCGTCAGTGCTATTGCGCATGCGGTGCACGCCACCTATGCGCAGGCCGCGCAAGAGGCGGGCTTGCAGGCACTGGTGCCTGAGCTGGTGGCGCTATTAGCCAAGCGTTGAGCCTTTAAAGCAGTGTTTCCAAGTCTTGCAGCGTGTTGGCTTCGTGCAAAGGCTTGTCAAGCCGAATGCGCAGCATGCGCGGAAAGCGCAGGGCGATGCCTGATTTGTGGCGCGGCGAGCGGTTGATGCCTTCAAAGCCCAGCTCAAATACGAGGCTGGGTTTGACGCTGCGCACGGGGCCGAATTTTTCCAGGGTGGTTTTGCGGATGATGGCGTCAATTTGCTTGAATTCATCATCAGTCAGGCCGCTGTAGGCTTTGGCGAAGGCCACGAGTTGCAGGGCTTCTGGCTGTGCGGGCAGGCGCTTTTCAATTGACTCGATCACCGCTTGAGCCTCCTGCGCATCGCGCGGTGTTCTGTTCCACACAGCGAAGGTGTAGTCAGTGTAGATGCTGGCTCGGCGTCCGTGCCCGGCTTGTGCGTAAATGAGCACGCCATCGACAGTGAGTGGATCAATCTTCCACTTCCACCAAAGGCCATCGGCCCCCTGATTAGATTTTTTGCGGCCTTGGCCATAGGCGGCATCTTTTTTCTTCAGCATCAAGCCTTCTACGCCGCGCTGGCGTGATTGCGTCCGCATCTGCGCAAGAGCTGACCAATCTGTGGCCTGCACGAGGGGAGAGACGAGCCATGGACTGTCAGCTTGGAGCAAATCTTCCAGTTGCTCGCGCCTTGCGCTTTGGGGCTGATGGCGAATGTCTTGCCCATGGATTTCCAGCACGTCATAGGTCATAAAGCGCACGGGCGCATCGGCAAGAATTTTTTTGGTGAGCGTTGTGCGGCCAATGCGCTGCTGCAGCAGGTGGAAGGGCTCAGGCGCGCCGCCCTTCATCACGAGGATTTCACCGTCGAGCACGGTGCCATCGGGCAAGCCAGCGGCCAGCGATTCGATCTCGGGAAAACGCCCATTGAGCAGCTCTTCGCCGCGTGACCAGAGATGCACCTGCGCACTGCGCTTGACGATCTGCGCACGAATCCCATCGTATTTCCACTCTGCCTGCCAATCGCTCACGGGCCCGAGCTGCTCCCGCATCTGCGCCACAGCTTGCTGCCATGCATGGGCAAGGAAAAAGGGGTAAGGCTGCCCAGAATCTGAGGAAAATTGACTGCTGCCCGGCATAGGATGTGCGCAGCATGCTACGAATTTAGAAGTGAGCTGCACCGTGTCAATGTGCTTGCCCTCGGTATAGGCCATCAAACGCTGCGCCATGATCTTGGCATCAAGCTTGGCATGCGCAGCCAACGCACGCGTCACAAGCAACTTGGATACGCCCACGCGAAAACCCCCGCCAATAAGCTTGACCAGCAGAAAGCGCTGGAGTGCACCCATTTCGCTCCACCAAGCTTTGACGCGCCTGCCCTGCGCCTCTTCATCCAGCGTTTTGAGCTGCTGCAAACGCGCCACCCAATCGCTCAAACCCAACTCACTGACAGTGGGTAAGCTGCTGGGCACGATGTGCGCAATCGTCTCGGCCAAATCGCCGACCGCTTGGTAGCTTTCCTCAAACAGCCATTCAGGCACGCCTGCCGCTTCTTGCGCCCACAGCTTCAGTAAGCCCGTCTTCACCACTTGGCGCGGCTTGCCGCCCGCCAAGAAATACAAGGCCCATGCTGCATCTTGAGGTTGTGTTGCCGCTGCATCGTCGAAGTAGCGTTGCAGCGCCGCGAGTTTGTCGTTGGTGGAGGTGGTGGCATCCAGCTCGGCATAGAGCTGCGCAAATCGCTTCATGCAACATTCTCACTGACTATGAAATCAGTAGCGTTCTGCGCAGATTCCATGCCGGCAATTTGCTGTTTTTCCTCAATATTCTCTTCTCCATACTCGGTTTGAAAACTTCCAGCCTGTAAGCCGCGTTCTTGCAGAAAGCGTACCATCACCGGCACACTGCCATGCGTGACGATCACGCGGCTGGCCTGCGTGGCGGCAATCGCGCTGTGCAGTCCTGGCCAGTCGGCGTGGTCGGAAAGCACGAAGCCCCGGTTGTAGCCGCCACGCCGCCGCGTGCCGCGCAGCAGCATCCACCCGCTGGCAAAGGCATCGGAATAGGGCTCGAAGCGTTTGATCCACGCCGTGCTGGTGGCGCTGGGCGGGCAGAGCACGAGGCAACGTTTGAATTCTTGCTTGTCATTGATTTCGCTGACCGTGCGCGTGGCTGGCAATGCCACGCCCGTCTCACGATAAGCGCGATTCAAAGGCTCCACCGCGCCATGCGTTATGATCGGCCCAATGCTGGTATCCACGCCACTCAAAATGCGCTGCGCCTTACCAAAGCTGTAGCAACAGAGCACGCTGGCTTTGCCCAGCGCTGCGTTCTGCGCCCACCACGCATTGATCTCCAGAAAAATCTCTGCGTCATCTTGCCAATGATAAATCGGCAAACCAAAGGTGCTCTCGGTGATGAAGGTGTCGCAGCGTACGGGCTCAAATGGTGTGCAGGTGGTATCTTGAGCGACTTTGTAATCGCCGCTGGCCACCCATACTTGGCCTTGGTGTTCGAGCCGTACTTGCGAAGAGCCCAGCACATGCCCTGCAGGATGCAGCGAGATGCGCACACCGTTGTGTTCCACTGTTTCGTCATAAGGCAAGGGCTGCATAGTGATGGCTCCCAAGCGAGCGCGCATCACGCCCTGCGCATCCGTGTGCACGAGGTAATGTCCATGCCCGCTGCGTGCATGGTCTGCATGCGCATGCGTGATCACGGCGCGATCCACAGGCCGCCACGGGTCGATATAAAAATCACCGGGAGGGCAATACAGACCCTTGCTCGTTTGTACGACCAGATCATTCATCAATAGCGCCGCCCCGTCACCGACAGCGCTAATCGCATCAAGCCAAAGGCCACACGATCCAGCAAGCGCTGGTGCCAAGGCCGGTTGGTAAATTCTTGTACATCAACTTTTCTGCCGTCGCGCGCCATCGCCGTCACCAAACGCTCGCGCAAATCGCGAGCAAACGCACCATCGAGCACCACAGTATTGGCTTCGCGTGCGAGCAAGAGGCTCAAGGGATCGAGGTTAGACGAGCCCACTGTGGCCCAAGCCTTGCCGCTGTATGCATCGATAACCGCCACCTTCGCATGCAAAAAGCTCGTCGCGTATTCATGAATCTCAATGTCAGCAGCAAGCAATACTTCATACACCGGCCGCGCGGCGTGATACTGCATGAAATACTCGTAGCGCCCTTGCAACAACAGTTTCACTTTGACCCCACGCTTGGCTGCTGCCAACAAGGCTTTGCGCAACCGACCACCGGGTAGAAAATAAGCATTCGCAATGATGATTTCTTGGCTCGCTAGACTTATAGCCTTCAAATAAGCGCGCTCAATGCGCCGGCGGTGGCGCAGATTGTCTCTGAGCAGCAAAGCCGCTCGGGCAAAGTGAGCGCTGAGTGTGTTGGGCGCTGGTTGCTCTGGCGCTTGGCCAGCATTCAGGCTGATGCGCACATGCTCTTCTCGTGCGCTTTTCCAAGTCTGCATGGCTTGGCGAAGCTTGCGCTGACGCAACTCAGTGAAGGCGTTTTGCCGCAGCCACAGGCTGCGCGTGGCATCCCAGATATCACTCACCAACGCGCCTTGCACGCGCACTGCGAAATCAAAACGCGGCTTGTCCAATGC
>JBJTSL010000226.1:0-4058 GCA_046076625.1 Allobrachymonas sp. | reverse complement strand
CCACTTGCCCACCCGATACCCTCGGCTGCCCGGACATCATGCTGCTGCTGACCGAAGAGCTGGCAGTAATTGACAACATGTCTGGCAAGCTCTACCTGATCGTCTATGCCGATCCTAGCGCGCCGGAGGCATACGCCAAAGCTAAGCGTCGCGTGCGGGAGTTGAAAGAGCAACTGCGCTATAGCGTGGCTGCGCCTGTGGTGACAGCCTCGCAAGACTTCCCCGTGGAGCGCGAATTTGCCAAGGCGGATTATTTGACAGCCGTAGAACGCGCAAGAGCTGATTGCGGCTGGCGATTTCATGCAGGTCCAGGTCGGCCAGCGCATGAAAAAGCGCTTTACCGAGTCGCCGCTCTCGCTGTATCGCGCTTTGCGCTCGCTCAATCCATCGCCCTACATGTATTTCTACAACATGGGCGATTTTCAAATTGTCGGGGCGTCGCCCGAGATTTTGGTGCGGCAAGAAAGCGTGGCGGAAGGTCAAAAAATTACCATTCGGCCACTGGCAGGCACACGCCCCCGCGCAAGCACGCCCGAGGCTGACAAAGCAGCAGAGCTTGAACTCATCAACGACCCGAAAGAGCGCGCCGAGCATGTGATGCTGATCGACCTGGCGCGTAACGACATTGGGCGGATTGCCAAAACCGGCAGCGTGAAAGTCACCGAAGCTTTCGTGGTGGAGCGCTACAGCCATGTGATGCACATCGTGAGCAACGTGGATGGCATTTTGAAAGACGGCATGAGCAACATGGACGTGTTGCGCGCGACCTTCCCAGCCGGCACGCTCACTGGTGCACCCAAGGTTCATGCGATGGAATTGATTGATGAGCTAGAGCCCTCTAAACGCGGCATTTACGGTGGGGCTTGCGGGTACATCAGCTTTGCGGGGGACATGGATGTGGCGATTGCGATTCGCACGGGCATTGTGAAAGACGGCACGTTGTATGTGCAAGCGGCGGCTGGTGTGGTGGCGGATTCAGTGCCGGAGTTGGAGTGGAAAGAGACTGAGGCGAAGGCAAGGGCTTTGCTGCGAGCATCTGAGCTGGTGGAGGAAGGCTTGGAATGAACACAAAGACATTTTTGAACGCAGAGGACGCGAAGGATTCGCGGAGGCCGCAGAAAAGAAATTCAAAAGAAGAGAAAAGTCTTGAAAACGATTTTTCTCACGACATTATTGGAGCGGCTGTTGAAATTCAACGCGTTCTCGGCGTTGGTTTACTTGAGAGCGCTTATGCAAGTGCTTTGGCTGTTGAACTGCAAGAGCGTGGACTTCAGTTTGAGAGAGAAGTTGCTGTTGAGGCTTGGTACAAAGATCAACCCTTAGGGTTGGCATATCGCGCAGATTTCATCGTTGAGGGCAAAGTCATTGTCGAGTTGAAAGCGATTGATGTCGTGTCAGAGTTGCATCGTGCGCAACTACTGTCCTATTTGCGAGTATCGGGTTTAAAGCTTGGGTTGCTCATCAATTTCCATTCTTTCCCTGTAGTCAAAGGCATCCACAGATTGGTCAATCAATTATGAAAACTTTGGCTGTTCTTTTCTGCGTCCTCAGCGAATCCTTCGCGTCCTCTGCGTTCAAAATTGTCTTAAGGCTCGATGCGTCATGAAACTCTTAATGATCGACAACTACGATAGCTTCACCTACAACATCGTCCAATACTTTGGCGAGTTGGGTGCAGAGGTCATCACGCATCGCAACGATGAAATCACTCTCGATGAAGTCGATGCCATGTTCAAACGTGGGGAGTTTGAGCGCTTGTGCATCTCCCCCGGCCCCTGCTCGCCCACAGAAGCGGGCATCTCTGTGGCGGCCATCCAGCATTTCGCTGGCAAGCTGCCGATCCTCGGCGTCTGTCTCGGGCATCAGGCGATTGGCCAAGCCTTTGGTGGCAACATTATTCGCGCGCAGCAGCTCATGCATGGCAAGACCAGTGTGATCCGCACCACGCAAGACGGCGTGTTCAAGGATCTGCCTGCGCAGTTCACCGTGAATCGGTACCACTCACTCGCCATCGAAAAGTCGAGCTGCCCACAGAACTTGAAAGTGACCGCATGGACAGACGACGGAGAGATCATGGGTGTGATGCACACCGGCTACCCGCACGAGGTGCGCATTGAAGGCGTGCAGTTCCACCCCGAAAGCATCTTGACTGAGCACGGTCACGCGATGCTGAGAAACTTTTTGCTATAAATTAGATAGCTAAGTAACCAATATTTATGACGGCATAAGCCCCAAATGTATTCCAAATAGGATAAAGCATGCTACAAGACTTTGGCATCCACAACTTGTGGCTTTTCATCATTGCTGGCTGGGCGCTGAACCTCACGCCTGGCCCCGATGTGTTTTACATGGTCAGCAGCACCTTGCGTGGCGGCGTGCGCGCGGGCGTTGTGGCGATGGCGGGTATCTTTGCAGGTTGTTTGGCACATGTGGTCGCTGCCACAGTGGGCTTGAGCGCGCTAATCGCTGCCTCAGCCACGGCTTTTATGGTTCTGAAGTGGATCGGTGCTGCGTACTTGCTGTACATCGGCATCAAGATGCTGCGTGCGCCCAAACCTGTCCTGAGCTCTGGCGGCAGTGCCTTCAATTTGGATACCCAAAACCGAACTATGAAAACCGTCTTCATGCAAGGCTTCTTGTCCAACGCGCTCAATCCCAAAGTGGCGCTGTTCTTTTTGGCTTTTCTCCCGCAATTCATCGACGCGCATGCGCCTCAAGCCAGCTTGGGCTTTCTCGCGCTCGGGCTGATCTTCAACATCAATGCAATTCCAGTGAACCTGGGCTATGTGGTGCTAGCTGCATGGGTCAGCCGCCGCATGGGGGCATTGCAAAGCGGACTGGTGTGGCTCGAGCGTGCAGCAGGGGCGATGTTCGTCGGCTTTGGTGTCAAACTAGCGCTCAGTGATAAATGACACAGAACATCAAGGCGCCCCATGACAATCATTGACCTACGCAGCGATACCGTCACCCAGCCTACGCCAGCCATGCGAGAAGCAATGCTGGCCGCGCCGCTGGGCGACGATGTATTTGGCGATGACCCGAGTGTTAACGCCTTGCAAGAGAAGATCGCTACCCTCTTGGGCTTTGAAGCCGCGCTCTTCGTGCCTACCGGGACGCATAGCAATTTTTGCGCGATTCTCTCGCATTGCCAGCGGGGCGATGAGTATTTGGTCGGCCAAATGCAGCATTGCTACCGCTGGGAAGGCGGCGGCGCGGCGGTGCTGGGCAGCGTTCAGCCGCAACCGCTTGCGCATGCGGCAGACGGCACGCTGCCCCTGGCCGAGATTGAAGCCAACATCAAACCCGATGACGCGCATTTCGCCAAGACGCGATTGCTCTGCCTTGAAAACACGCTTGGCGGCAAACTCCTCCCGCTTCAATACATCCAACAGGCTACCCAGCTTGCGCGCAGCAAGGGCCTCGCCACGCATTTGGACGGCGCACGCCTTTTCAATGCTGCAGTGGCTCAACACGCCATTTCAAAGACAAATCAGGCATTGGCCGGCAAAGAATCAACGCTGAGTGCTATCAATACAGAAGCGAAGAGAATTGCCGAGAACTTTGATTCTGTGAGCATCTGCTTCAGCAAAGGCCTCGGCTCGCCGGTTGGCTCCGCACTGTGCGGCTCACGCAACTTGATCGCACGCTCGCATCGCATTCGCAAAATGGCCGGTGGCGGCATGCGGCAAGCGGGCATGCTGGCTGCCGCGGCAAGTTTTGCGCTAGATCACCATGTTGAACGCCTCTCACTGGATCATGCGCTGGCCAAGCGCCTCGGCGATGGGCTCGCGCAAATTGATGGGCTGACCGTTGACCCCGTGCACAGCAACATCGTCTTCGTCGACGTAAAAGAGCCACTCAAAGCGAAAGCAGCTGGCTTGCTTGCGCACCTCAAACAGTATGGCATCCTAGCGACCGGCCTGTATCGCCTGCGGTTTGTCACGCATCTCGATGTTGATCAAGAAGGCGTGGATAAAGCGATTGCTGTGATTCGGGATTATTTTCGGAGATAGAAATACATTTTTGAACGCAGAGGACGCGAAGGTTTCGCAAAAGAC
>JBJTSL010000225.1:0-3087 GCA_046076625.1 Allobrachymonas sp. | reverse complement strand
CAATTCCACCCCGAATTCAAATCCACGCCTTGGGATGGACACCCGCTCTTCAATGCCTTCATCAAAGCCGCGCTGGACAATCAAGGCGCGGGCCGAGCACTCAAGCCTGTGCCGTCAGCGCATAACAACGCCGCTTAAACGCAGACTGTACTGAGTGAGCCTCAATCTACTGCAGAGAGGGTGTTCAAGTTGTTTTTGTAGCTAAATCGGCATTTGGCCGGCATAGAATCTACGCAAGTTGCTATTATAGTTATAGCGTTCGAACCTCGTTCGAGCACTTGAATCCTTCAACACATGGCACGAATTCCATGCGCCGCATGCTGCCAAAGCGCCCAAGCCGAGCCAGCGGCCAGCAGCAGACCCGTGAAACGCCGTGTCAACCGCTGCTCACGCGGTTGTCGCAGCAGTTGCATGCCGCCAGCAAGCCAAGTCGCGCCCATCAGCCACAGGCAGGTGGGCAAGGCAAAAGCCAGCATGATGAGTGCGCCTTGCCACACGCCGCCTGATAAGCCCGCCAGTATCAAAGCTGAATACAACAGACCGCATGGCAGCAGCGCCCAGCCTGTTCCAACCATAGCGCTGCGCAGGGGCGTTTGCTGCATCCGTCGCAGTTGTCGCCACACAGGCTGCGCCGCGCGCTCTGCCCACATGGGCTGCCGCGCCAAAACCAGCAGCATCAAGCCCCAAGCCAGCATCGCGGCATGCAGCAATGCCCAAGCGGGCTTGAAGAGCGCCAGATGGTCGCTCGCCCAAGCCATGGTTTGCACCAGGCCCCCTGCCCCAGCGCCCAACGCGGCGTAAGCCACGACCCGCCCAGCATGCAGTGTGCCATCGGAGCGCCATGCGCCCGCCTCCCATGGCGAGCTGGTGCCCCTAAGCGAAACACAAAGGCCGCCACACATGGCCAAGCAATGTGGACCGCCAGCCAAGCCCAGCAGGAGTGCCGAAATGATGAGCCCGAGCAGCATTTAAATGACGCGCGAATAGCGCTCGCGGTTGCGGTCGGCTTGTAAATAGCGGTCAAACACCATCGCCACCGCGCGTACCACATACCATCCCGCATCAGTCACTTCAATACCTTCCGCATTCATTTCGATCAAGCCATCGGTTTGGTGGCGTTCGAGCTGCCGCAATTCGGTATCAAAATAGCTCGGAAAATCGATCAAGTAAGCCAACTCAACCGATTCGTAACTCAATTGACCTTGGCACATCAAGGCCATGATGACAGCACGGCGGATCAAATCATCGCGAGAGAGTGACATGCCCCGCTCCACTGGCAATCGGCGTTGATCCAAGTGATCGTAGTACGCCTCCAGGGTTTTAACGTTTTGGCTGTACGTTGCGCCCACTTTGCTCACAGACGAGACGCCCAAGCCAATCAAATCACAGTCAGGCAAAGTACTGTAGCCTTGAAAATTGCGGTGTATGCGCCCCTGCATTTTGGCGACTGCTAGGCCATCTTGCGGCAGCGCGAAATGATCCATACCGATGTACACATAACCAGCTTGGCCGAGCATGTGCAAAGCCAACTCAAGCATTTTGCTTTTATCTGCCGCGCTGGGAAGCATCTGCGAGTCAATGCGCCGCTGCGGCTTTAAGCGCTGGGGCAAATGTGCATAGGCATAGAGCGCAATACGATCTGGCCGAAGCGCGATCACTTGCGCGAAAGTTTTCCGCATGGAATCAGGCGTTTGCATCGGCAGGCCATAGATCAAGTCCAGATTGATGGACTCAAAACCCAATCCCTGTGCAATACGCATGAGCTGCGCCACGGATTCAACGCTTTGCACACGGTGCACCGCCTTTTGCACCTGCAGATCAAAATCCTGTACACCAAAGCTCAGGCGATTGAAGCCCAGATGACGCAAACGCTCCAACCGATGATTGGATACTGTGCGCGGATCGACCTCAATACTGCATTCAGCCAGAGTATCCAATTGAAAATGCGCACGCAGCCTGCCCATGAGTTGCGCCAACTGGTCGTCGTCCATGAAAGTGGGCGATCCACCGCCCAAATGCAGTTGCATCACAGGCGTGGCTTGCGCATGAAGTGATTTCGACAGCAAAGCCATTTCTTTGGACAAATAATCCAAATACTGGACGCTGCGGTCTTTGTGCTTCGTAATGACCTTGTTACAAGCACAGTAGTAGCAAAGGGACTCGCAAAACGGAATATGCACGTAAAGCGACAGTGCTTGCGAATGCACCCCGCCCTTCAGGTTCAACGCCAACCTTAAAGGAAACACCATGAAATACCTCTTGATGTGCCAAGTGCAACCTGCCGCTTTTGCCAACGTCAGCAAGGACGCTGAGCAGCAGATGATGCAAGCCATGATGGCTTACAACCAGCAGCTGATTCAAGCCGGCGTGTTGCTCGGCGCTGGTCAGCTCGCCCCACCCGAGTCAGCCCAACGCGTGTTTAGCGCCAAACGCCGCATCAAGACGCAAGAAGGCCCAGCGCTGGCTGGCGACACGCAAATCGGCGGCTACTACTTGATTGACGTACCGAGCGAGCCAGAAGCGACCGGTTGGGCAGCCAAATGCCCAGCAGCGCAGTTTGGTGCCATCGAGGTCCGCCAAGTGGCTTATTCCCCGATGTAACCATATCATTCAACAATCGTCTATTAACAAGCAAAAGAGAAGTCATCATGCAAATCGAATCCAGCATCCTCGTTAAAACCCCAGCAAGCACCATTTACGCGCTTTATGCGGATGTAGCCAACTGGAACACCTGGGACCCTGATCTCAAGTCATCCTCCATCGACGGCGCGTTCGCCAACGGCGCCACCGGCGAGGTCGTGCCCAAGGGCGGTCCAAAATCTAAGGTGGTGTTCAATGACATCGTGCCCAACAAAAGTTTTAGCGTGGAATGCAAGCTACCGCTTTGCAAAATGCGCTTCGAGCATGAGCTTGCGCAGCAGGGGCACGGCACAACAGCTACACACCGCGTCGTCTTTGAAGGCCTGCTCGCTCCTCTTTTTGGCCGCTTGATCGGCTCCGGCATGCGCAAAACTCTGCCACATGCGATGGAATCGCTGAAAAAAGCAGCCGAGGCACGCGCTGCTTAAAACCTCCTGCAAACACATG
>JBJTSL010000224.1:0-3128 GCA_046076625.1 Allobrachymonas sp. | reverse complement strand
GCTCGCACTGCTTGCATGGATTTGGTGGAATACACCACGGGCGGCAGCGCCTCAATGATGCGGGCAATTTCGGGGTTGTCTTCCGTGGCTTGCTTCCAGATTTGCCATGCGTATGAGGCGAGGTCTACCTCATCGTCAGTGTCGTCCAGCGTGCCTTGCTTTTCGGTGTAAAGATCGCGGATGGTGCTGGCTTCTTCGTCTTCAAAGAAGGATTCGTCGGTGCCCACCACTTCGGCATTTTCAGCCAAGCGCTGGCGGATGCGGGCGCGCAGGCGGATGAGGTTTTCTACGCCTTCTGCAGGCAAGAAGGAATAGCAAAAGATTTCTTCGGCTTTCTGGCCAATTCGGTCGACGCGGCCAGCGCGCTGAATGAGGCGGATGATGGCCCAAGGCAAATCAAAGTTGACGACCACGCGGCTGTCTTGCAGGTTTTGGCCTTCAGAGAGCACATCGGTGGCGATCAAGACGCGAAGCTCTTCTTTGGATTGCAGCTTTTGGCCATTGGATTTAGGCGAAAAGCGGCAGGCCATGCTGTGCGGATCCGCGCTCACACCCGTAGCGGCTTCGACTTGCGCGATACCAGCGGCTTTGAGCTCACGCTCCAAATAACGCGCTGTATCTGCGAATTGGGTGAATACCAGCAGCTTTTCTTTGCCATGCTTGCGGCTGACCAGATCAATCAGGGCTTGAAGCTTTTTGTCTTGCCTTGGCTGCCACTGCCCCATGCTTTGCATGATGGCTTTGAGCGTCGCCGTATCTTCCGCCAAATCTTGCGCGAGTTTTTCTTTAAACAGGCTGGGGCGCACCCACTTGAAGCGTGATTTGTATTTGCCAGAAAATTTTTCGTAGGCTTCTTTGGCGCGCGCCATGCTGTCGGGCAAACCGTCAGCGTCGCTGGCTTGCTCAATATCACCATCAAGCAAATCGTCCAAATCTGTTTGCAGGCCATCGGCATCTTCGTCGATGACATTGCCATCAAGCACGTCTGCATCTAACACGCCTACTGGGAGGCTCAGACCTTGTTCAATCGCATAGAGATACAGCTCATTTCGTAACACATGACGGTCGATGGATTGCAGGAAGGAGAATCCGCTGGACTCTAAGCGCTTAAATAAATTGGTGCGGCAAAACCCCATGAGCCGCTTGCCTGCGCGACCCAAGTTTTCAATTTGCTTGCGCTCCGCAGGGCTGGCATCTTTAACCGCTTTGGCATCGATATACAAATCTTGCCCCAAGCCATAGCGCGGCACATGCAGCGCATTGATTTGATCAACCACATCTGCCGAATAAAGCCGGGCATAGCTGTCGCTCGCGTCGGCCTCATTCACCGAAAAGGTGAGCGACAAGGGCTGGCGCACAGGGAAATAGCGCTTTTCACCATCTGCGCCTAGCAAATAGCGCCGCCCTTTGCTATCGGCCTGCGTGTAGTGTTGAACGATGAAGCTGCGTGTCCGCCGCACCATATAGAGGCGAATCAGCTCGCGCCAATCATCCGCCTCTTCGCTTTTTTCAATGGCGAGAATGGAATTAACCTTGCATTGGTTTTTGCGCTCAAACTCAGCCTCCGAGATGCCAAGCTTGCGCATGTGGCGCTCGGGGCGGATGCCAATGTTGGATTTTTCGTCAATAAACAGGCGTACTTGGCTGGAAAGATCGGTCTTGGTTTTGTTGTACGGCGTAGCGGTGAGCAGGATCACTTTCGCATCGCTGTTTTTGATGTAGTCCGCAATCGCCTTGTAGCGCCTGCCTTCTCTGTTGCGCAGGTTGTGGCTTTCGTCGATCAAAACGAGCTTGTAGCGCTTGAGATCGGGTAGCTTTTTTGTAGCCAGTGAAACGGGCAACACCATGCCGCGCAAACCATACTCGGTGCGATATCGCTCCCACATGGGCTCTAGGTTTTTCGGGCAAAGAATCAGGGTTTCGTAGCCGTAGTCATCTTCAAAAAGCCTTGCTAAGGCCGTGGCCATCATGGTTTTGCCAAGGCCCACCACAT
This sequence comes from Allobrachymonas sp., assembly GCA_046076625.1. Lineage (GTDB taxonomy): Bacteria > Pseudomonadota > Gammaproteobacteria > Burkholderiales > Burkholderiaceae_C > JANMDU01. The sequence goes on along the minus strand of JBJTSL010000224.1, from coordinate 1,135 downwards.
CGCCAATCATCACGCCACCGCGCCGCTGCAAATGGCGCGCTGCAATTTTTACGGCGCTTTTTTGGAACTCAAAAAGCTCTGATTCAAACCGCCCCGGCAACCGAAACTGGCTCAAACCCGCACGCGCTTCCGTGCTGAGGTGATAAGCCATATTGAGGTAAATGTGGTGTGGCGGTATCAGCTCTTCCCGCGCCCAACTGGTTTCGATGATCTGCGCCAAATCAGCGGAAACATCCAGCGCCCAGCGCTCCTTCCAACGGTCTTCAAACCACTTGGACAGCTTTTCTGTGCCGAGATGATCGAGCACGTCAACGTTCAGTTCACCATGCCTAGAAAGGCCTGCAATGGTGAGATTGCTACTGCCCACGAAGCCCGTAATGGGGTTGTTCAAGTCATCCCGGAATAGCAAATACAGCTTTGCATGCAAGGGATAAGGCAAAAACAACTTGACGACAACTTGCCCTGCGCGCAACTGAGCGGCCAGTCGACGTAGGCCTTTCTCATCTTGCCCGGTCGGAATGCCTAAAACGATTTGTTCTCGCAAATGGGCTGCGAACTGCAGCTTTAGGCGCGTGGCCGTTGCATTGTCAATCAGTGTGTCATCTTCGGATAGCTTGTAAAGTTCTCGAATCTCTTCATATGGCGGGCGCTGCATGCCCACCAAAACTCTGCAAACCTGACCTTGCGCAGGATCCCAAGGTGTGATTTCTTCATCAATCGCCTGCCAGCCCCGCAAATTCAAATAACCCACGCAGAAATCTGCGCGTTTGGACACCTTCAGCGTTGCCTTCAGCGCCTCCAGCAGATCTTGTTCAATGTTGTCAAAAATTCGGGCCATAGTTTGAGCTTAACCCGCAAATGGATCCAAAACTTCAACGCTCATGCTTTTGAAATGCTTCACATTCCGAGTCGCCACTTGCAAACGATGCACACTCGCCGTTGACGCGATCAGCACATCCGCGCCGTCATGCCCGAGCTGGGCTGACCACTCGCCCCAGAGCCTGGCAATCGATGGCGTGATGGGCAGGATGCGGTCGGCGTAGAGGCGCTGTAGGGTATCTAGCCATTGGGCGAGCGTTTGGGCGAATTCGGGGTCTGTCTTCTTGGCTTTTTCGATGCCTCGGGCAATCTCGCC
>JBJTSL010000223.1:0-10947 GCA_046076625.1 Allobrachymonas sp. | reverse complement strand
TGAATCAGCATAAACACAAAACCCTTTTGAACGCAGAGGACGCGAGAGTTACGCAGAGGTCGCAGAAAAGGAACAGCCAAATTTTGGTTTTCTCTTTTGCGTCTTCTGCGAAATCTTCGCGTCCTCTGCGTTCAAAGAATTTCTTCTTAGACTCTAAGCAATGAAAATCATCATCACCGAATTTATGGACGAGCGCGCCGTGGCACAGCTCGCCGCTCAGCACGACGTCGTGTACGACCCCAAGCTCGTGGACAAGCCTGTAGAGCTGCTGGCCGCCGCTGCAAGCTGCCAAGCCATCATCGTGCGCAACCGCACCCAAGTGCGCGGCGAATTGCTGGCTGCCCTTAAGCAATGCAAAGTGGTCGGTCGCCTGGGAGTTGGCCTAGACAATATCGATGTACCCGGCTGTGCAGCAGCGGGCATGCAAGTCATCCCTGCGACAGGTGCCAACGCACTGTCGGTTGCGGAATATGTGATCGCCAGCACCATGCTGCTCTTGCGCGGCGCTTTTGCTGCGACAGATGATGTAGCAACAGGACGCTGGCCGCGCAATGCACTGTCCAATGGACGTGAGACAGCCGGAAAGACGCTCGGCATCATCGGCTTTGGTGGCATCGGTCAACTCACGGGCAAGTTGGCCAAAGCGCTGGGGATGAATGTGATCGCGTATGACCCTGTGATGAAGGCGGATGCACCTGCATTTGCGCAAATCGGCGCCAAAGCTGCCTCGCTGGATGAAGTCATCACCACATCCGATGTGGTGACCTTGCATGTTCCACTCGTCGATGGTACGCGCGGTCTGTTCAATGCGCAGCGCATCGCGAGCATGAAACCCGGCAGCATTTTGATCAACACTTCGCGCGGGCATATCGTTGATGTCGCGGCTGTAGCCGATTCTCTGAAGAGCGGCCATCTTGGCGGCGCTGCGCTCGATGTGTTCGACACAGAGCCCATGCCGGCAGAACCCATGTTTGAAGGCTGCCCCGGCCTGATCCTCACCCCTCACATTTCTGGTGTCACCTATGAAGGCAATGAACGTGTGAGCTTCATGATTGCTGATCTTGTGTTGAAGGCATTGAAATAAATGGCGCAACTCTCGTTGAAAGAAGCCGATGCACTCGTGCAAGCGGCATTGAAAAAGTCTGGCGCATCCGACGCGATGGCCGCGAGCGTGGCGCGATGCCTCGTGCTCGCCGAGGCGCAGGGCATTGCTTCGCACGGCCTCTCTCGCGTGCCCCAATACGCGACGCATTTGAAAAATGGCCGCGCCAATGGTCAAGCCACCGCGAAGGTCGCGCAACGCAAAGGGGCGGCGCTCGTGATCGACGCAGGCCAAGGCTTGGCCTTTCCAGCTTGCGATTTGGCAATTGCAGAAGGCATCACAACAGCGAAAGAGATGGGCGTATGTTTCGTGGGTGTGAAAAACTCGCACCACGCTGGCGTAATCGTCGATCATCTGCGCGCAGCCTCCGCTGCTGGCTTAGTGGGCTTGGGTTTCGCCAATTCTCCGTCCGCCATGCCGGCAGCTGGCGGCAAGCATGCGATTTTCGGCACGAACCCGATTGCTGCGATTTTTCCGCGCCGCAATGCCGATCCGCTGATGATTGATTTGAGTTTGTCAGAAGTCGCACGAGGCAAAGTGATGGTGGCTGCCAAGGAAGGCAAGCCGATTCCTCTGGGATGGGCGCTAGATAAAGACGGTAACCCGACTACCGATGCCAAAGCCGCTTTAGAAGGCTCTATGCTCGCCGTAGGCAGCACCACCTCGACCAAAGGCGCAATGCTCGCGCTCATCATTGAGCTGCTGGTGACCGCTGTGATCGGCGCACAATTTGGCTTTGAGGCTTCGAGCTTCTTTGTTGATGAAGGCAATCAGCCAAAAATTGGCCAAGCGTTTTTATTGCTCGATCCGAGCGCCTTGACTGGCAACGACAGCTATCTGGATCGCATCGAAGTGCTCGTCAAGGAAATGCTGGTGGACGAAGGTGTACGCCTTGCAGGTGCGCGCAGGCTGGTTCTGGAGCGCAAGGCTCAGGATGCTGGCGTGAGCGTACCTGATGCGCTGGTGCAAACTTTGCAAAAACTCGCCGCTTGAATGCAGATACAAAGTTTTACCCAACCAATTCAACAATAATTCGCTTTCAAACCATCACCTGTGTGACTTTTGACAGGTCAACGGGTGATGGCTTGAGGCATCATCAAGAATTATTTATTGAGAGGAGTTGCCATGCAACGTCGTGAGATCATTTTGGGCGCTGGCTCTTGCCTGGCCCTGCCCCAACTGGCCTTGGCGCAAGACTTTCCTAAGCCCGGCACCAACATCAAGTATGTGGTTCCCTTTGCGCCCGGTGGCCTCACCGATGTGATGGCGCGCATTGTGGCGCAAAAGCTCAACGAAGCTTGGAAAGTGCCTGTGGTCGTGGAAAACAAGGCCGGTGGCAATGCGCAAATCGGCGCTGAGCAAGTGGCCAAAGGCCCAAGCGACGGCTCGCAACTCCTGGCCATCACGCTCACGCATGCCGCCAACGTGAGTCTATTTCCCAACGCACCCTACAGTTTCACCGAAGACCTGCGCCCGGTGGCCTTGCTTGCGGGCTCGCCGATGCTGATTGTTGTGCCCGCCAACAGCCCGATCACCAGCTTTCAGGAGTTGATGAAAGTTTCCAAAACCAAAACGCTGAACGCCGGCAACAGCGGCAATGGCTCGCCCCCGCACCTGACTTGCGCCCTGTTCAACGATCTGAACAAATCCAAGATGACGCATGTGCCCTATCGCGGCGGCGCGCTGAGCATGACGGATTTGATCGGCGGCCAACTGGATGTGATCTTCTCCAACATGCCCGAGTCCATTGCCAACGTCAAAGGCGGCAAGCTCAAAGCCTTGGCGGTGTGCAGCTTGCAGCGCAACCCGCTGCTGCCCGATGTGCCCACCGTGCTCGAAGCCGGCATGCCAGGCTTGTTTGTAGAGAACTGGACGGCGGCGATGATCCATGCCAAAACGCCTGACGCCATCGTGGAGAAGTATTCCCGCGAAATCATCAAAGCCATGTTCACCAAGGATGTGGAAGACCGCGCCAAAGTACAAGGCTTCAAAGTCAGCCCCAAAGGCGCACAAGACTTTGGGGCGTTCTTGAACACTGAAATCACCCGCTGGGCGCGTTTGATCAAAGCGGCGAAAATCACTGCGTCTTAAACCCCGTTTAATCTGTCCGACGGCATGCCGCTATCATCACGGCATGCCGTCTTTTTTTGCTTGCGTGGGTCATGCCTCGGTCGATCATCATTTTGAGATCGACAGCTTTGCCACGCATCCCACCAAAACCCCGGCGACGAACTACACCCAGATCGTCGGCGGTATGGCGGCGAATGCTGCGATTGGCTTGGCCCGGCTGGGCTTGCCCGTGCGTTTGATCGGGCGAGTGGGCTCAGACCCCGCAGGCGCGTTCATCGCGCAGGCAGTCAGCGATTTGGGCATTGACAGCCATTTGGAATATGTGGCGCAGGCACAGAGCTCGGTTTCTTCCGTGATTGTGGATGCGCGCGGCGAGCGGCAGATTTTCAACCACCGAGGTAATGCCCTCGCGCGAGCCCATGCATTGAATACACGCCAATTGCAGGGCGCACAAGCGGTGCTCACCGATCCGCGCTGGGGCGATGGCGCGGCAGCAGCCCTGATCTGGGCGCGTAAGCAAGGTGTGTTTTGCATGCTCGATGCCGATGTGGCTCCGCAGGAGGTCTTGCAGCGCCTTGTGCCGCTGACGCAATGGGCTGTGTTTTCCGAGCCCGGCCTGCAAGCGTACGCGCCACAGGCGCTCACGCGGCAAGACGCACTGCGTCTGGCGCTGGATGCCGGAGCAGCCAGCGCTATGGTCACTTTGGGCGAACGCGGCGTGATGTGGATGCACGAGCGCGAGCAGGTGCTATATAGCCAACCCAGCTTCAATGTGAAAGCGGTGGACACCACGGGCGCAGGCGATGTGTTCCATGCGGCGCTGTGCTTCGCGCTCTCAGAGTTGGGCGCAGACCACACACCCAACCAAGAGCGCCAAGCGATTCGATTTGCCTGCGCCGCAGCCGCGCTCAAATGCACGCAAGGCATGGGCGCTTTAGGTGCACCCACGCGCACACAGGTGCAGCAATTTTTGGATACACAAGCCGCGTGATTGACATAAACGTTTCCTGATTTACTACACATTCAGGAGCACTCTACGCATGTTTTACGCCGGCTTACGGCGGATTTCGGTCTAAAAATAGCCCCTGCACACTAAACTGACCGCATCGCCTCAACCAAGGAGTCCCGATGCGACGCCCTCACATTTTTTCAGCTCTCACCCTTTGCTGCGCTCTCATGCTCAGCGCTTGCAGCACCACACGATCCCCCAGCAAGCAAGAAATCGGCACAGCGGCAGGCGCTGTCGTCGGCGGCATTGTGGGCTCCTCGGTCACCGGCGGCTCTACTGCGGGCACCGTAGCTGGCGCAGCAGGCGGTGCACTCATTGGCAACCAGATCGGCAAACAGCTCGATAAGGTCAAATAGCTGCAATGAGATCAGCGTCTGTGACTCAGACTTATCGGGGCGTGTTAACACACCCTGGCATTGGCACACGACCTGCTCTGTTCACATCTGTGGAATGCGCCCCACACCAAGCCATTCATAGAGGTCAGTTCCAACGTCATCCATTGGCGGGTTGTCGTCAAAAATTGTTCCGTGACTTTGAAGCGAGCCTTGCGAGATTCGGCGGTAGTGGCATCCACCCAGCCTAGCTCGTTGGCCAGCGAAAGCACGTTACGAACGGTGCCTCGGGACACGTCAAACTGCGACGCAATGGACGATACGTTCACAGCCACACCAGATATTGCCGCCGGCGCGGGTCGAATCTCCAGATCAGCGACCAAACGCAGGAACATGTGATAGCCGTGTCGACGCATCATCACTTGCTGAATGGCGGGGTGACGCTCGGTGGGCACAAAAGCCTCGTGTCTGAACGCGTCAATCCACAAGGCCAGTACTTCTTTGACCAACCACGCTGGAGGCAACCCGTCAGCCTCGCGTGGCGTGGGCCAAGGAAACAGGTTCGTCGCCATGAAGGCTGCTATCCATCGTTGAAACATCATCACCAATGTCGGCGACGGCTCAAACCGTTGAACACGGCGATCACGAGACTGACCCCTCGCCGCAGCGCGCACCAGCAAACCGCGCGCTCGAGCCCAGCGCAGCATGTCTTGCACTTGGGTTTGCCCCGCAAACGCGCCAGACTGCGGCGTTGTGGGCGTCGTTGTCGGCATGCGCGGAAGCCCAAGTAACTCGCATAGATGGGTCAGTGTCACCCCTGCTGTGCGATCTGTCTCGACATCACCACTGCGGTCGCCCACATCGCTTGCGCGTTGATGCAGCGCAACAGAGGCGACAAGGAGCAAATACATCGGCGTGTCGCGCACGACGCGTTTGGCATCTGCGCTGGTATCGAGAAACCCGAGCACCGCTTTCGCCAAGGCTTGAGCATGATGGAGAAAATCCTCTTCACGCTCGACACAATCCGTCTTCTCATACAAAAGCCCGCGATGCAGGGTTCCTGACGTCCATTGACTGTCGACCAGAGACAGCGCTGGGTTCAGCCATGGAGGCCAGAACGGCACTATCGAGGCTATTGGTTTGACCATGGTTGGATGAGGCATTGCGGGAGATTATCAGTCTCAAGCCAGCGACCTCAAATTGCTGTTGAAGTTTGCCATTGGCTTGCCGAGTTGATGCCGATACGCTCTAAGGAGCACTTTATTGAATCCTGCCATGACTTGCTTCCTCCGAGCGCCTAATCGTTTCAAGCTATTTGGGCAAGCTGCCTGTTTGAACTTATCAAACCTCTGCACTCGGATCACCGTAGCAACCACTCCTTGTCGTCCTAGCGAGACTTGCCGTGTCGGCTTGACACTGTTGCTGATTGCCCTCTTGAGTTTGATTCTGACTGCTTGCGGCGGTAGCAGTGGTAGTGCTACTGGCTCCGCGGGTACCAATGGGGCAAATGGCACGAACGGAGCAAACGGCTTGACCGCGCAGGTTTTGGTGGTCAGCGAGCCTGCTGGCGCGAATTGCGCGGCAGGTGGCTATCGTGTCGACAATGGTCTGGACAGTAATAGTGACGGCATGCTTCAAGCAGCGGAGATCAGCGCAGTGAGTTTCATCTGTAACGGCACGAACGGTACAAATGGTACAAACGGCACAAATGGTTTGACCAGTCTGATCCGCACCAGCTCAGAGCCAGCGGGGGCGAATTGCGCCTTTGGCGGTGTGAAGGTCGAGATCGGGCTAGATGCCAATGCCGATGGCACACTGCAAACCAGCGAAGTCAACCCCGCCCCTTCGCGGTTTGTCTGCAACGCACCTTTGGGATCAAGCGGCGTGCTCGCCGCGGTCAGCGGCCTCGGGGCGGGCAAGACCCTGAGCTTGGTGCTCAATGGTGGCGCAGCAACCGCCCTCAACGCCAATGGCGCATTTGTATTGGGCAATGGGCTGAGCTCAGGCAGCAGCTACACCGTCACCATGGGCACTCAGCCTGATGGGCAGACTTGTGCGGTCACCGGCGGTAGCGGTACGGTCATGGCGGGCAGCTTCGTGGGCGTTGGGGTGAGCTGTGAGGACATATTGTTCGCTTACGTAGCAAACTACTCTGGCAATAGCCTCTCAGCCTACCGTATCAACCCGCTAACGGGCGCGTTTACGGAGGTGGCGGGCAGCCCCATCGCGGCGGGCACTCAATCCTTCGCCGTGGCGACCGATCCAAGCGGTAAGTTTGTCTATGTGGCCAACTCGGCCACCAGAAGTGCCCGTGGAAATGTCTCTGCCTACACCATCAATCGGACGACAGGCGCTCTCACGGCGGTGGTGGGCAGCATTGCGACAGGCGGTCAACCCGCGTCTATCGCGATCCATGCGAGCGGTAAGTTTGCCTATGTGGCCAACGGACTCAGTAATGACGTCTCGGCCTATACCATCGACCCGACGACGGGGATCCTCGCGGCGGTGGCAGGTAGTCCGTTCGCGGCGGGCAATATCCCAACCTCCGTCAAGAGTGATCCAAGCGGCAACTTTGTGTATGTGACCAACGGGATCGGCGGTAGCGGCTCGGCATATTGGAACGGTAGCGTCTCGGCCTATAGCATCAACCAGACGACAGGTGCTCTCGCGGCGGTGGTGGGCAGCCCTTTCTTAACGGCTGGCACTCAACCCAATGATGTAGCGTTCGACCCAACGGGTCAGTTTGCCTATACAGCCAACTCCAACCAAAGCAATATCTCGGCCTACCGCATCAATTCCGCCACAGGCGCACTCACGGCATTGGCGGGTAGTCCAATTGCGGCGGGCGCTGGAGCCATTGCTATCGTCACCGTGAGGCCGCGTTGAGCATCTGGAGTGGCTCTCGCCACACTGGCAATCTACAACATGCCCACTTCGCGATGCTGGCATGGTTGCCGCATAATGAGTCATATGAAACGTCGTACCCTTCTGTCTACTTCTCTCGCAGCCACTGCTTTTACCGCCCCCGCATTTGCACAGGCTTACCCCAATAAACCCGTCCGCATGATCGTGCCCTTCCCAGCAGGCGGTGCGACCGATGTGCTCGCGCGGGCTTTGTCGATCAAGCTCGGTGAGAAACTCGGTCAAGGTATCGTGGTGGAAAACCGCCCCGGAGCGGGCGGCACGATTGGCTCACAAGCGGTGGCGCAATCTGCTGCGGATGGCTACACGATTTTGCTGGCCACCTCCAGCACGCATAGCATTGGCCCGGCAACCAATCCGAAAATTCCCTACGATACCGCAGCCGATTTCACGGCACTGGGCCAAGTGGCCACCTCGCCCAATATCGTGCTTGTGCCCAATTCATCGCCCGCCAAAAGTATGCGTGAGTTGATTGAGTTCGCGAAGAAAAATCCCGGTAAGTTGAACTACGCATCGAGTGGCAATGGCACGATCGTTCACCTGACCACGGAGCTGTTCAAAGCGCAATCTGGCAGCTTCATCGTGCACATCCCCTATCGCGGTACAGCGCTGGCCGTTCCTGATTTGATCAGCGGCAAGGTCGATTTGCTGTTCGACTCCCTCGTCACCGGCCTGCCGCATGCCAAAGACGGCAAGCTGCGCGCCTTGGCCGTGACCAGCGCTCAACGCACGCCACTCGCATCTGACCTGCCCACCGTGGCCGATGTCTTGCCCGGCTTTGAATCGGTCACGTGGTTTGGCTTGTATGGCCCGAAAAACCTGCCTGCTGACGTGGTGAGCAGGCTCAATGGGGCGCTCAATGCCGCACTCGCCGAAGCCGATGTGAAAGATCGCTTCGCGCGCTTAGGCGCAGAGCCCGCGCCCAGCAGTGCCGCGGCGTTTGGCCAAATGGCTCAAAACGAGAGTGCGAAATGGAAGCGCATCATTGCAGAGCGGAAGATTGCGGTAGAGTAAGCCATGCAATGGCTCTCTAGCCTGCCCTTCAGCGCGCAAACGATTGGCCTGCTGATCGCCAGCAATGTCTTCATGACCGTCGCTTGGTATGGTCACTTGAAAAATTTGGCCACTGCACCTTGGTACATTGCCGCGCTCGTGAGCTGGGGCATTGCGCTGTTTGAGTATTTGCTGCAAGTGCCGGCCAATCGCATTGGCTTCCACCAAGCTGGCTTTTCAGTGGCGCAACTCAAGATCATGCAAGAGGTGATCACACTCACCCTCTTTGTGCCCTTTGCGGTGTTTTATCTGAATGAACCGATCAAGCTCGATTACCTGTGGGCAGGCCTGTGTATGGTGGGCGCGGTCTATTTCATTTTTCGTTCGGCTTGAGTTTTTTCATGCAGTGGATTGACACGCACAGCCATCTGGATGCGCCAGAATTTGAGAGAAATGGGCTTCTAGCCTGCGAATTGATTGCGCAGAGTGCTACTAACAATGTAGTGATGAGCGTGATTCCAGCAGTGGAGCGCAGTAACTTCGAAACCGTGCGCGCACTGGCACATCAGCATGCGCAGGCTTATAGCCTTGGCATTCATCCGCTGTATGTGCCACGCGCTCAAGATGCTGATCTCCCGATTCTTGATTCTGAACTCAACCAGGCCATCAAGGATCCGCGATGGGTTGCCGTGGGTGAAATTGGCCTGGACTTTTTCGTGCCCGAACTGTGCACACCAGAGATGCGCGACAAGCAAACCGTTTTTTATCGCGCCCAGCTCAAACTGGCCAAGCAACACAAGATCCCTGTGATCTTGCATGTGCGCAAAAGCGCTGATCAACTCTTGCATGCCCTGCGCGAGATCGGCAGCCACGGGGGGGGTATCGCGCATGCCTTCAACGGCTCTGAGCGACAGGCCATGCAATTTGTAGAAATGGGCTTTTGCTTAGGGTTCGGTGGCACAGTCACCTATGAACGCTCGCAACATATTCGCTCTCTTGCCAAGAGTTTGCCAGCGGAGGCGATCGTGATGGAAACCGATGCCCCTGATATTCCACCGCAATGGCTTTACACCACTGCAGAGCAACGCGCCGCCGGCAAGCCGCAAGGCATCAATTCGCCGCTGGAGTTGCCGCGCATAGGCTCAGTTCTGGCAGGGCTACGCGGCGTGTCAGCCGAGGCTTGGGCAGATCAAACCACGCAAAACGCCCTGCGCGTTTTGCCCAAGCTGAAAGCCTTGTTGTGACTAGGCTGAGGCTCTTGTCGTGACCAAGCCGGAGGACTTGTCGTGATACTGCAAGGTTTGCCGCCCTTGATCGCGGCTAACACACGAGTGCTCATCCTCGGCAGCTTTCCGGGTGTGAAATCACTCGAATCGCAGCAGTATTACGCGCATCCGCAAAACAACTTCTGGAAACTGGTTTTCAGTATTGTTTCGCCAGATAGCCGGCAAAAATACTACGCAGAATGCTAGGAAAAACGTAGGGCACGCTTATTGGAGGCAGGAGTCGGCTGCTGGGATGTGTACGCCAGTTGTGAGCGCGAAGGCTCGCTCGATTCAGCGATCCGCAACGCGCAACTCAATGATCTTGCCAGCTTGAAAAAGCGTTGTCCGCAACTGCAAGCCATCGCCCATAACGGCAGTGAAAGCTATTCGCATGCCAAGCACACCCTAGAACTGGGCTTGCCTGTTTACAAGCTCCCTTCCAGCAGCCCAGCCAACGCTTCGTGGAGCTTTGAGCGTAAGCTTGCCGCGTGGCACGAGGTCTTGCAAAACCACATTGATATGGCCATGAAAACATGAAAAGATCCAATCTCCCCATCGTCAACATGTCCGAAATGAGCGGCATCCGCTATCTGCACTTGGGTACTGAATGGGTGCAGGGCAGCATGTTGATTGATTCGCCACTTGAGATTGAGTTGGAATACGTGCAACGCATGATGGCTTGGCTGCTGTTTTTCGAGCTAATCAACGTGAAAAAGCTCCGCGCATTACAGCTCGGTTTGGGTGCGGGTACGATCACCAAGGCTTGCTACAAAACTTTGAAAATGAGCACCACGGTGCTGGAGATCAACCCCGCTGTGGTGGCCGCTTGTCAGCATTGGTTCAAGCTGCCCCCGCAGGACAAGCGCCTCTCCATCATCCTAGGTGATGCCATGAAAACGCTCTCAAATTGGGAGCACTCCACGCAGGTAATACGCCGGCGATCTGGCAATTTGACATCAAATTTCATCGATTGCGCCCAAGTCGATCTTTATGACCACGAAGCCGCCGCACCCGTGCTTGACAGCGCTGAGTTTTACCGTGCTGTGCGCAGCACGCTCACCGACGAAGGCATCATGACGGTGAACCTGTTTGGACGTAGCGCAAGCTTTGATAGCAGTGTGGAAAAAATCAGCGTCGCCTTTGGTGCTGATGCAGTCTGGGCCTTCAAGCCCACCCGCGAAGGCAATACGGTGGTGCTGGCGCAGCGCACACCTGCGCGTCCAAAGCGCGATCTTCTGGCTCAACGCGCCGATC
>JBJTSL010000222.1:0-2062 GCA_046076625.1 Allobrachymonas sp. | reverse complement strand
GCTTCAAAAGCTGAATGCCGCTTCAAGCGGCTCAGGCCGCCTGAGAAGATCGAGTTCATTAAAAAAGTAGCCGCCTGAGAAGGAGGCAGCGAAGATAGCGTTCGTTTAGTAGTCTACTTTGGCCCAAAGTTAAGCAGAAATTAAACGAACGCTAAACAACTATTGCCAAAAAACCCCAATGAATTGACATCCTCCCCGCCGTGAACGGCGAGGATTCCTACGGTGCTACGCATGAGAGGCCTCATTCGTAGTCACTTCAGTGGGTTCCTGCTTCACAGAGGCTGCGCTTGGCGCTCTTGCGAGCGCCTCGCGTCTGACACCCTCTCCACAGGCTAACAAGCGGTGTCCCCGCTCTAAGATGTTGATCGCAGCAATATGGTCTGCGTTTCCTGTGTGGCCGCAGGCCACACAAAGGAACAGCGACTGAGTCTTGCGATTGTCTTTGCTGACGTGCCCGCAATGCGGACAAGTCTGGCTGGTGTGATGCGCTGGCACCGCCAGTAGCATCCCGCCACTCCAATTGAGCTTGTACTCAAGCTGCCTTCTGAACTCAAACCATCCCTGATCGAGGATGGATTTGTTCAGGCCGCGCTTGGCGGCCACGTTCTTGCCCGGCTCGCTGGCCGTGCCTTTGGCACTGCCGCTCATGCTCTTGACTTGCAGGTCTTCGATGCAAACAAGGGCGTTGCCCTTGGCCAGCGCAGAGCTGGCCTTGTGCAAGAAGTCCTTGCGCACGTTGGCAATGCGCTGGTGACAGCGCGAGAGCCGTGCCTTGGCCTTCTTCCAATTCTTGGAGCCCTTGCGCTTGCGCGACATGGCCCTTTGGTAGCGAGCAAGGCGCATCTCATGTGCTTTGAAGCTAGAGCGCGGGGCAGCGAAGCTGCCATCGCTGAAGGTGGCAAAGCGGGCAATGCCCATGTCAACGCCGACCGAGCTGCTTGCAGCCGGTATCGGCTGCTGTACTTCACGCTCGGTTTGGATCGAGGCAAACCACTTGCCAGCACTCATGCTGACGGTGATGTTCTTGGGCGTGCCCAAGACATCGCGGCTTTTGCGGTAGCGCACCCAGCCAAGCTTGGGCAGCTTGATGCGGGCGTTGGCTTGATCGACTTCAAACTGCTTGGCGTCTGGGTAGCGAAAGCTCTCACCCATGCCCTTGCGCTTGAAGCGCGGAAATGCAGCGCGTTTGCCAAAGAAGTTCTGATACGCCCGATCCAGGTCTTTGAGGGCGTGCTGCAAAGGGTGTATGGGCGCATCTTTAAGCCAAGGCTCGTCTTGGCCTTGGCGCCAAGCAGTCAGCTGCTTGGCCATGGCAACGTAGTTGATGTACTTGCCACCAGCTTCATAGTTGGCCCTTTGCAGCGCCAAGGCTTTGTTGAAGACAAAGCGGCATGCGCCTGCAAAGCGAGCCATGCAGCGCTCTTGACCACCATCAGGCATCAGCTCATACTTGAAAGCTTGCAAGCGCTTCATACTGTTATTTTATACACCACCACGACCGAAGTCAAGTGCCGCTTGCGCGGCGTGAGCGCTATCCTTCCTCGCTCTAAAGGACGAGGTTTGTCACGCATTTTGATCAAACCGGCCTTTTGTTGGCCTGACGCTATTGCCGCCCCCGCCCGAGGTCGTGTTTCCCTCTCCGAATGCTCTGGATGTCGCGCCGAACAAAGAACGGCCTGCTGACATGGCGGCTCGTCCACCGGCTAATGCAGCTCGCGTTCCGAGATTGGCGGCTCCATAGGCCAACGAAGTATTGTTTGGATTGCTTCTCGACGCCACGCCATCACTGCCTCCGCCCTTGTAGCCTCGCACCGCATCATTGATGCCGCGACCGGCATTTAGCGCGCCCTGGCCTGCGCTCATAGTTTTATTCAAGACCGAGCTTGCACCACCCATTACCAACGTCATAAAACCTCCGGCAGAAGCGCCGGCAGATCCACCCAGACTAAATGCCACCTGCTCGGCCTTGAGAACCCCGAAAGCACAAATCCCGAACGCAATAACATAGCCGCCTAACCCTGCCAGAGATACCGGATATTCGTTGTTCCTTTTACCAATGGCA
>JBJTSL010000221.1:0-5602 GCA_046076625.1 Allobrachymonas sp. | reverse complement strand
CACCTCGTCTGCCAACAAAGAGCTGATTCGCAACCTCGCGCATGAGATCAAAAACCCACTGGGCGGCATTCGCGGCGCAGCACAGCTGCTGCAAATGGAGCTGCCCGATAAATCGCTGACCGAATACACCCAGGTCATCATCCATGAGGCTGACCGCCTGCAAACCTTGGTGGATCGCCTGCTGGAGCCGCACCGCAAGCCGCGCGAAATTGGCGAGGTCAACATCCACGAGGTGTGCGAACGGGTGAGGGCGTTGATTCTGGCCGAATTCCCGCGCGGCCTGAAAGTCGTGCGCGATTACGACACCTCCATTCCTGATTTTCTGGGCGACAAAGAGCAAATCATCCAAGCCGTGCTCAACATTGCCCACAATGCAGCGCAGGTGCTAGGTGGCGAAAGCGGGCGCATCACGGCTGGCGATGCACGCATCGTTTTCAAGACGCGCGTCGCGCGGCAAGTCACGCTAGGTAAAAAGCGCCACAGGTTGGCACTGGAATTGCATATTGAAGACAACGGGCCCGGCATCCCGCCTGAGATTGCCGATCGCATCTTCTACCCGCTGGTCAGCGGCAGGGAGGGCGGTTCAGGTCTTGGGCTGACTTTGGCGCAAACCTTCGTGCAACAGCATGAAGGCGTGATCGAAGTGCAAAGCCAGCCCGGACGAACGGAATTCACCCTATGCTTTCCGTTGCCATGAAGATACCAAGCGCATCAGGACTCGAGGACACCACCCGCATGAAGCCCATCTGGATCGTGGACGACGATCAATCCATCCGTTTCGTGCTCGAAAAAGCCTTGGCCCGCGAAGCTTTGCCCACGCGTAGCTTCACCAACCCACGTGATGTGCTGGCCGCTTTGAAAGAGGCTTTGCATGCCGACGGCTCTGATGCGGAGCCGCCCCCACAAGTGCTGGTGAGCGACATTCGAATGCCCGGCGGCTCGGGGCTGGATTTGATTGCCAAGATCAAAGAGCTGGCACCGAATCTGCCCATCATCATCATGACGGCGTTTTCCGATCTGGACAGTGCAGTGAGTGCTTTCCAGCGGGGTGCATTTGAATACCTGCCCAAGCCGTTTGACCTGCCCAAAGCGGTGGAGCTGATCCGCCGCGCGGTGGATGAAAGCCAGCGAGATGAAGTCGAGCAAGATGCCGCCAAGGTTAGCGGCTCGCAGGAAATGCTGGGCCAAGCGCCTGCCATGCAAGACGTTTTTCGTGCAATTGGCAAATTGAGTCAAAGCAATGTCACGGTGCTCATCACCGGCGAATCCGGATCGGGAAAAGAGCTGGTCGCGCGCGCGCTGCACAAGCATTCGCCGCGCGCACAAGCGTCCTTCATTGCCATCAACACGGCGGCGATCCCGAAAGATTTGCTCGAATCTGAGCTTTTTGGCCATGAGCGCGGCGCCTTCACGGGCGCACAGACCATGCGCCGAGGCCGTTTCGAGCAGGCCGATGGCGGCACACTGTTTTTGGACGAAATTGGCGACATGCCGTTCGACCTGCAAACGCGTCTTCTTCGCGTGTTGTCCGATGGACATTTTTACCGCGTGGGCGGTCACAATCCTGTCAAATCCAATGTGCGCGTGATTGCCGCTACGCATCAGAATCTGGAGCAGCGCGTCAAAGACGGTAGCTTCCGCGAAGACTTGTTTCACCGCTTGAATGTCATCCGCCTGCGTTTGCCGGCTTTGCGCGAGCGGCGCGAAGATATTGCTGGCCTTGTGCAGCACTTTCTGCAGGTCAGCGCCAAGCAGCTCGGTGCTGAGCCCAAGCGCATTTCTAAAGAGGCGCTGGCCAAGATCGGCCAATTTGACTTTCCCGGCAATGTGCGCCAGTTAGAGAACATGTGCCACTGGCTCACCGTGATGGCACCTGCGCAGCAAATTGATGTGAAGGATTTGCCGCCCGAAGTGCTTGGCATCGCCGAAAGCGCCATCGCTTCCCCACCATCGGCTACCCCCGCTTTTGCCAAACCAATAGCGGCCACGGACTCTGCTCCCTCCGACCTACAAGATGCTATGAATTCAATAGCATTTAACGCAAATTCTATGCCGGTAAGAAGCCATTTTCAGCCTAAAAACAGCCCGGAAATTCATGCCAGTGGTATGGTCGCCTCCTCCTCTCAGCCTGCGGTGGCAAGTTGGGAAACCGCCTTGGAAGCCGAAGCCCTCATGCTGTTGGCCAAGCAAGACGGCCAAACCTGGGACGCGCTCACCCGCCGTTTTGAAAGCCGCCTCATCCAAGCCGCTCTGTCCACCACCCGAGGTCGCAGGATTGAGGCTGCCGTCAAACTCGGCATTGGCCGCAACACGATCACGCGAAAGATCACCGAGTTGGGGCTAGAGTAGGGCGCGGGCTCTTGCAGGGTTAGCAGGCACTGACCATGCTATAATCATAGGCTTCGCTGCAATCCGGCAGTGGAGATTACTCATTCAAGAGGTTCATATGTACGCGGTCGTAAAAACCGGTGGCAAACAATACAAGGTTGCTGCTGGCGAAAAATTGAAAATAGAACAGATTGCTGCGGACGTGGGCCAGGAAATCGTGTTGTCTGAGGTTTTGGCGGTCGGGAACGGCGCTGAAATCAAAGTGGGCACGCCTGTGGTCGCGGGTGCATCAGTCAAAGCCACGGTGGTGGCGCAAGGTCGTCACGACAAAGTGCGCGTCTTCAAGATGCGTCGTCGCAAGCACTACCAAAAGCGCCAAGGTCATCGTCAAAACTTTACGGAAATCGAGATCAGCTCGATTGTCCAAGGTTAATCTGGAGGCACTGAAATGGCACAGAAAAAAGGCGGCGGCTCGACGCGAAACGGAAGAGATTCCAAACCAAAAATGCTCGGCGTGAAAGCCTACGGCGGCGAACTGGTGAGCGCAGGCTCGATCATCGTGCGCCAGCGCGGCACCAAGTTCCACCCCGGTGTGAACGTGGGCATCGGCAAAGACCACAGCTTGTTTGCCTTGGCAGATGGCCATGTGAGCTTCGGCCAAAAAGGCGCTTTGAACAAGCACACCGTGAGCATCACGGCAGCGGCGTAAAGTTCAATGCTCTAAGAAAGCCCCGCGAGTCGGGGCTTTTTTAATACAAATACCAAATAACCAATACCATTTGAACGCAGAGGGCGCGAAGATTACGCAGAAGACGCAGAAAAGAAAAACCAAATTGGATTGTTTCTTTTTTACGATGTTTGATTTAATTGACTGAGTCTGCGTTCAAAATGTCTTTTTGACTTCCTTTTGCGTCTTCTGCGAAGCCTTCGCGTCCTCTGCGTTCAAAAAACTGGCTCCTCTGTATGAAATTCGTTGACGAAGCCTTTATCGACATCGCCGCCGGCGATGGGGGCAATGGCTGCGTGTCGTTTCGTCACGAAAAATACAAAGAATTCGGCGGGCCCAATGGCGGTGATGGTGGGCGCGGCGGTTCGGTGTTTGCCGTGGCGGACGACAATCTGAACACACTGGTCGACTACCGTTACTCGCGCCGCTACGAAGCCAAGCGCGGCGAAAACGGCATGGGCTCTGACATGTTTGGTGCGGCCGGTGACGACATCGTGCTCAAAATGCCTGTCGGTACGATCATTTCCGATGCTGAGACCGGCGATGTGATCATGGAGTTGCTGGAGGTCGGTGAGACGCGCTTGCTGGCCAAGGGCGGAGACGGCGGCTACGGCAATTTGCGTTTCAAAAGCTCCATCAACCGCGCGCCGCGCCAGAAAACTCCCGGCGGCGCGGGTGAGCGCAAAGAGTTGAAACTCGAATTGAAGGTGCTGGCCGACGTGGGGCTGCTGGGCATGCCCAATGCCGGCAAATCCACGCTGATTGCCTCCATTTCCAACGCCCGCCCGAAAATTGCCTACTACCCGTTCACAACCTTGCATCCCAATCTGGGTGTCGTGCGCGTGGGCCCAGAGCAAAGCTTTGTGGTGGCCGATGTGCCGGGATTGATCGAAGGCGCCAGCGAAGGCGCGGGTCTGGGCCATCAATTCCTGCGGCATTTGCAGCGCACGCGGCTTTTGCTGCATGTGGTGGACATGGCCCCGTTTGATGATGCGGTCGACCCTGTGGCGCAAGCCAAGGCGATTGTGGGCGAACTCAAAAAATACGATGAGCAACTCTATGCCAAGCCGCGCTGGCTGGTTTTGAACAAGCTGGACATGGTGCCTGAAGATGAGCGTGAAGCTTTGGTGAAGGATTTTGTCAAGCGTTACCGCACAGCACTCAAAATCAAGGCGAAAGACACGTTGCCGGTCTATCAAATCTCCGCGCTGGCGCGCCAAGGTTTGGATTTGCTGTGCAAAGACATTTATGCTCATGTGCGAAAAGTGCACGATCAAGCCAAGCCCGCGCCAGAGATTGATCCGCGCTTTGACCGCGAAGCGCCAGTTTCTGAGTAAGCTTTCTATTGCTATAATTTCAATAGCACATTACGCAGGTTTTATGCCGGCAAACTGCCAAAATGCTTGAAAAAACGTCTTTTAACTCGTCTCTAGCCTCTGCCAATACTGCCCTAGCGCAGGCGCGGCGGATTGTCGTCAAGGTGGGCTCCAGCTTGGTGACCAATGAAGGCCGGGGCTTGGATGAAGCGGCCATCGGCCAGTGGTGCGAGCAGCTCGCGGCGTTGGTGCGCGACGGTCGCGAAGTCGTGATGGTCTCCAGCGGCGCGATTGCCGAGGGCATGAAGCGGCTGGGCTGGGCCACGCGCCCCAAAGCGATTCATGAGTTGCAGGCCGCGGCAGCAGTAGGGCAAATGGGCTTGGTGCAGATGTATGAGAGCAAGCTCAGAGAGCAGGGCTTGCGCAGCGCCCAGGTTTTACTCACCCATGCCGATTTGGCGGACCGCGAGCGCTATCTCAATGCGCGCTCGACCTTGCTGGCTTTGCTCACACACCAAGTGATCCCTGTCATCAACGAAAACGACACAGTGGTCAACGATGAAATCAAGTTTGGCGACAACGACACCCTAGGCGCACTCGTGGCCAATTTGATCGAAGCCGATGCCTATGTGATCCTGACCGATCAAAAAGGCCTGTACACCGCCGATCCGCGCAAAGACCCGGCGGCGCAGTTTGTCCATACTGCTCAAGCTGGCGATTTGGCCTTGGAGAAGATGGCTGGTGGCGCGGGCAGCTCTATCGGCAAGGGCGGCATGATCACCAAAATCCTCGCGGCTAAGCGCGCAGCAGGCTCGGGCGCGAGCACCGTGATTGCTTGGGGGCGTGAGCCCAATGCTTTGGTGCGTTTAAGTATTGGAGAGCCGATTGGTACGCTGCTCGTGGCGCAAACCGCCAAGCAGCAGGCGCGCAAACAATGGATGGCTGATCATTTGCAGTTGACCGGAAGCGTCACGGTCGATGCCGGAGCAGCGCAGAAGCTGCAAGGAGGCAAGGTGAGCCTGCTACCGGTGGGCATGACGGCTGTGCAGGGTGATTTTTCCCGCGGGGATGTGATTGCGATTTGTGATGCGCAAGGCATTGAAATTGCGCGTGGCTTGGCGAATTACGCCGCCGCTGAGGCACGCTTGATTTGCCGTAAAGCCTCGTCAGAATTTGAAGCCTTGCTGGGCTACACGGGCGAAGCCGAGATGGTGCACAAGGACAACTTGGT
>JBJTSL010000220.1:0-8340 GCA_046076625.1 Allobrachymonas sp. | reverse complement strand
GGTTCGGTGGGCAACCATTGGCCGCCAAGGTTTCATCTACCGTGTCATAAAACTCTCCGATGCGGCAGATTTTCTTGGCGGCCGGGCCATCTGGAATTGGGCGACCAAAATCGCGTGAGATGCGCACGAGCTGTTCGATTTGCCGCACGGTACTCATCTTGGCTTTGCCGTCTTGCTGCCACAAATTGTCTTCAATCCCGCAGCGCACATGCAAGCCCATGGCGATGCCCATCATGTTGATAGGCAAGACATTGCGCATCGAACTCTCCACCGTCAAGATCGCGCCATCGGGCACGGCGCGAACGAAATTGGCCAGGTTATAAATATTGGGCTGATCCATGCCGCCACTGATCGCCACCCAATTGAGCACGAGCGGGCCTTTGTAAACCCCGCGTCGAATCAGGCGCTCGACCGATTCAAAGCTGTTGATGTTGTAGCACTGAAACGCGCTTTGCAAACCTGCTGCGGAGAGGCGCTTGATGTGCTCTTCGGCCCAGCCCGGCTGCGCGGGCACGGTCATTTCTTTATAAGCATTGAAGACGGCCGGATCGTCCATCGAAGTGCCTCTGATGTCTTCATACGACATGTGCTCCAAGATGTTCATCTGCGAGGTGTTCACCGTCACCGTCACTTGATCGGGCTTGGGATCCAGCTCGGCCAGCATGTGGCGGGTGTCGTCACTCAGCCATTTGGCTGCTGCGCCATCGGATTCAGGCGCAAACGAGATCGAGCCGCCCACTTGAATCAGCATCTGCGGGCAGCGCGCCCGCACACCCGCGATCAGCTCGTTGAACTTAGACAAACGCTTGCTACCCTTGCCATCCAATTCGCGCACATGCAAGTGCAGGACGGCAGCGCCTGCGTTGTAGCAATCCACCGCTTTTTGAATCTGCTGCTCCATCGTCACGGGAATGTCTTTGGGGAAATCCGAAGGAATCCACGAAGGGGCATAGGGCGCAGCGGTGATGATCAGCGGCTGCTGGTGCTCGGGGATGAGGTGGCCGTCTAGGAAATTCATACAGTTCTCTCGATTCATCTCGATTCAATAAGGCGCGTCGCCTTGGATGCCCGCGCGCTCCATCTTGCGATGGCAGGGCGGGTAGTCCATCACCGCGTAGTGCTGGGTACAGTGGTTGTCCCAAACGGCCACTGCGCCCGGACTCCAGCGCCAGCGAACTTGGTATTCAGGAATGGCAGCTTGAGAAATCAGGTATTGCAAGAGGCTACTTGTGCCTTGCGTGAAATCGTGGCCCACGCGCACATTCGCAGGTGTGTGGAAATTGGTGAAATGTGTGGTGAAGCCATTGACAAACAACACCTTCTCACCCGTCTCAGGATGCGTGCGCACCACGGGATGCTCGGCATCGGGGTATTGGGCTTTGAGCGCGAGGCGTTTATCCGTTGGCATGGCTGCGCCGAAGGTGGCTTCGATGCTGTGGCGCGCTTTCAGTCCGGCGATCTGCGACTTGATGTGCGCAGGCAAATTCTCGTAGGCCAAGCTCATGTTGGCCCACATCGTGTCGCCCCCCCACGGGAGGGCATTCCACGCAGCGCAGCACGGCACCCATGGCTGGTTTCTCTCGGCATGTGCCGTCTGAATGCCAGGAATTTTCGTAGCGGTCGTTGGGCTGCTCGGGAGATTTGTAAATGCGCACGAGGCCGGGGTGCTCAGGATCAGAGCCTGCGACAGGGTGGTCTTCCAAATCACCAAAGCGCCGCGCAAATTGCACATGCTCCGTTCGGCTCATGGTTTGATCGCGCAGGAACAGTACCTTGTATTGCAGCAGCAAGTCTTTAACCTGGGCAAACAAATCATCGCTGGCTGCGGCCTCGCCAAGTTGCAAACCCTGGATTTCAGCGCCGAGCGCGCAGGTCAGGGGAAGCACCCGCAGCTTGCCACGGGTGATCACAGCAGCTGTCATGACCCGTTCCTTACTGATTGAGCTTGATGTCAAAGCGCTTGACGATCGCCGCATTGCGTTCGAAATCTGCTTTCAAGCCGGTTGCAAGCTCAGTGGGAGTCGCCGGCGTGTTCGGTTCAAAGCCTGCTGCCGTTAAACGCCCTTTGATGGCATCTGCGGCAGCGGCTTTGACAACTGCGGCATTGATCTTGTTGGTGATGTCTGCAGGTAGAGCACTCGAACCAATCACGCCGAGCCAATTGCCAAACACGAGCTCGGGATAGCCAAGCTCAGTGAGCGTTGGTACATCAGGCAAATGCGTGGAGCGGGTGCGGCCAGCCACGCCGAGCGCCTTGAGTTTGACGCCTTTGATTTGCGGCAGCGATGTGGCCATGCCATCAAACATCACCTGAATTTGCCCGCCCATCACCTGTTGCAAAGCGGGTGGCGAGCCAGCGAAGGGCACATGCTGCATATCAAGCCCTTCTTTTTGATTGAGGATCATGCCGGCGTAATGCGAGGTCGTTCCAGCGCTGTAAGAGGCGAAGCTGGTTTTGCCGGGATTGGCTTTGACGTAAGCGGCCAATGCTTTGACGTTATCTGCCGGCACGGTGGGGTTCGCTACCAGCACCATGCCTGCGCGAGCCACAGTGGCAATTGGCTTTACATCTTTGAGTGGGTCATAAGGCAGCTTGAGCACATGCGGAATCTCAGTCAGGACGTTGTCGGCTGTGACCATGATGGTGAGGCCATCCGCAGGCGCTTGCAGCATGGCTTGCACGGCAATCGCGCCGCCCGCGCCGGGTTTGTTGTCTACCACCACCGGCTGGCCAATGTCAGCGGACAGCTGCTGCGCGATCACGCGCGCCACCACATCCATCGTGCCGCCCGCAGGCGCAGGCACCAGCAACTTGATCGGTTTGTCGGTCCACGCCTGTGCGCTGCTCAAGGCGAGTGCAGCAGCCGAGGCCATCAGTAAACGGCGAGAAAGCGATGATGTTTTCATGAAGTCTCCTCAAAAAAATTGGATGTGCGAAGTATGCGTTTCGAAGTCGACTCAATATTTGATATATTGAGACACTGATGTGTTATTTTGAGACAAACAATGCAGGGTATTCCCCGCTTCATTCGTAGCGCGACGCTCTATGGCTATGCCGAGCTGGCTGAATCGGCGGGCTTGAATGTCCGCCTCATGCTCCAGCGCAGCGGTATTGCACAAAGCAGCTTGCTTGCGCCCGATCAGTGGATAACTGCGGAGGCTGCGCTTGATTTGCTGGAGCGCTCGGCGCAGGCCAGCGGCTGGGATGATTTTGGCCTCCGATTGGCGGCGCGGCGGCGCTTGGCCAATTTGGGCCAGGTGAGCTTGGTGCTGCGCGAGGAGCCCACAGGTCTCGCGGCAGTGCAAACGCTGAGTCGCTACCTGCAGCTTGTCAATCCTTCGCTGTACACCGAGGTGGATGTTGCTGGTGATGTTGTGATCATCCGCGAGATGCTCTTGTTGAACACCGATCAGCCCATGCGCCAATCGATGGAGATGGCAGTCGGCGTGATGCATGGCACGCTCAGGGAATTGCTCGGAGAAAGCTGGCGTGCGCGGCGCGTATGTTTCACCCATCGCGCACCCAAGAGCAGCGCGTTTGCGAGGCGCTTGCTCGATTGCCCTGTCGAATACAACGCCGAATTCTGCGGCTTGGTCTGTGATTTGAGCAGCCTCACCCAAGAGCTGCCGGGGCGCGATGCCGCTTGGGCGCAGTATTCACGCCAGCAACTCGATCTGGCGCTGGGCCAGATTGCGCCGAGTGCCAGCGATCTGGTGCGGCAACTCATCTCGGCGCTGCTGCCGCAAGGCCGTTGCACGGCCGATCAAGTGGCTTTGCAAATGCGAGTAGACAGGCGAACCGTGGCGCGCCGCTTGGCGCAAGAGGACACAAGCTTTTCGGCCTTGCTCGACGACATGCGCCGCCATTGGGTGCTGCGCCAACTCCGAGACAGTGACCGCAGCGTCACCGAGATTGCGCAGCTCTTAGGCTTCCAAAGCGTGAGCGCGTTTGGGCATTGGTTTGCGCTGCATTTTGGGATGAGTGCACGACAGTGGCGGGCGCTGCAGACGATGCCCGCGCCACCTCAATGAGGGACAGACCGCTTCACCGCCCGAGTAATTTGCGCAGGTAGTGTCCGGTATGGCTGGACCTATGTGCCGCCACTTCCTCGGGTGTGCCTTGCGCCACCAGTTGTCCGCCGCCCGAGCCGCCCTCAGGCCCCATGTCGATCAGCCAATCGGCGGTTTTGATCACGTCGAGATTGTGTTCGATGATGACGATGGTATTACCAGCATCGCGCAGTTGGTGGAGCACTTTCAGCAGGAGTTCAATGTCGGCAAAATGCAGGCCGGTGGTGGGTTCGTCCAAGATGTAGAGCGTGCGGCCGGTGTCGCGTTTGCTGAGTTCGAGCGCGAGTTTGACGCGCTGGGCTTCGCCGCCAGACAGCGTGGTGGCGCTTTGGCCAAGGCGGATGTATGAGAGGCCCACATCGAGCAAAGTCTGCAGCTTACGGGCAATCGTAGGCACGGCGCTGAAGAACTCATGCGCTTCTGCGACGGTCATCTCCAGCATTTGTGCGATGTTTCGGCCTTTGTAGAGCACTTCGAGTGTTTCGCGGTTGTAGCGCTTGCCCGCGCAGACATCGCAGGGCACATACACATCCGGCAAAAAGTGCATCTCCACTTTCACCACACCATCGCCTTGGCAGGCTTCGCAGCGGCCGCCAGCGACGTTGAAACTGAAGCGCCCCGCGCCATAGCCGCGTTCGCGCGCCACCGGCATTTCGGCGAGCAACTCGCGGATGGGGGTGAAGAGGCCCGTATACGTCGCAGGGTTGGAGCGAGGTGTTCGTCCGATGGGCGATTGATCGACATTGATCACTTTGTCGAAATGCTCAATACCTTCGATCTCTTCATGCGCGGCGGGCTCGTCATGGCTGAGGTAGAGTGTGCGCGCCACGGCTTTGTGCAGTGTGTCGTTCACCAGCGTGGACTTACCCGAGCCTGACACGCCGGTGACGCAGGTCATGAGTCCAACGGGGAAATCCACCGTGACGTTTTTGAGGTTGTTGCCGCTTGCACCGACCACGCGAAGGCGTTGATACCTCTCGTTTGGCTTGGGCGCAGGAGTGGCTTTTTGGAAGGCATTGCCTTGCAGTTTGGCGCCTTTATATGAAGGCGCGGGGATCAGCTCCACCTGCACCGGCAGCCATTGGTGTCGTTGCTTCGGTATGGCAATCTGTCGCGCACCGCTCATGAATTGCCCGGTCTGCGATGTCGCGGTTTGCTCAATTTGCTGTGCCGTGCCCTGCGCCATGATGCGCCCACCATGAATGCCAGCGCCGGGGCCAATGTCGATCACATGGTCTGCCGCGCGGATCATGTCCTCGTCATGCTCCACCACAATCACGCTGTTGCCCAAATTGCGCAAATGCTTCAAAGTGCTGATCAAGCGATCATTGTCGCGCTGGTGCAGGCCAATGCTGGGCTCATCGAGAACATACATCACGCCGGTGAGCCCAGAGCCGATTTGCGAGGCCAAGCGAATGCGCTGCGCTTCACCGCCTGAAAGTGTTTCAGCGCTCCGTGCAAGGCTGAGATAACTCAGCCCCACATCGTTCAAGAATTTCAGGCGTGAGGCGATTTCCTTGATCACCTTGCTGGCAATCTCCGCCTTCGCACCCGTCATTTTGAGCGACTCGAAGTACGCCTGCGCTTCACTTAAAGTGGCGTGGCTCACTTGCGAAATCGTACGGGCTTGGCCACCTTCGTGTAAACCTTCGCCGATGCGTACGTGACGCGCTTCGCGCTTCAAACGCGCGCCCTCGCAAGCGGTGCACGGCTGGGTGTTGCGATAGCGCGCCAAATCCTCGCGCACGAGCGCCGATTCTGTTTCTCGGTAGCGCCGCGTCATGTTGGGGATGATGCCTTCAAACGGATGTTTTTTCTTGATCTTCTTGCCCGCGAAGTTGCCGCTTTCCATGGTGTAAGTGAAGGCAATCTCATCTTCGCCGCTGCCATTCAAGAAGATGCTTTGCATGCGCTCGGAAAGCTCTTCAAAAGGCAATTCAATGTTGATCTTGTAATGCTTGGCCACACTCTCCAGCATGGAAAAATAGTAGCCATTGCGCCTGTCCCAGCCTTTGATGGCACCGCTGGCGAGCGACAGGGAGGGAAATGCCACCACGCGCGACGGATCAAAAAATTCCATCATGCCAATGCCATCGCAGGTCTCGCATGCGCCGACGGGGGAGTTGAAGGAAAACAGTCGGGGTTCGAGCTCCGGCACAGTGAAGCCGCAGACCGGGCAGGCAAACTTCGCGTTGAAACGATGCTCTTTGCTGGAATCGATCTCCCATGCAATGGCTCGGCCCTCAGCCAAACGCAGCGCGGCTTCAAAGCTCTCAGCCAAGCGCTGCATCATCTCCGGCTTCACTTTGAGGCGGTCAATCACCACATCAATATCGTGCTTTTCGGTTTTCTTCAGCTTCGGTAAGTGATCAAACTCCAGCATCTGCCCATCCACCCGAAAGCGCACATAGCCTTGGGCTTGCATGTCGCTGAATACTTCCGCGAACTCACCCTTTTTCTCCCGCGCAATCGGCGCGAGGATCATGATTTTCGTGTCTTGCGGCAGCGCGAGCACCGCATCGACCATCTGCGAAACGGTTTGCGCTGCCAGTGGCTCCAAATGGTCAGGGCAGTAGGGCGTGCCCGCGCGAGCAAACAGCAAGCGCAGGTAGTCGTGAATTTCGGTGACTGTGCCCACGGTGGAGCGCGGGTTGTGGCTGGTGGCTTTCTGCTCGATGGAGATTGCGGGCGACAGACCCTCAATCACATCCACATCGGGCTTGTCCATGAGCTGCAAAAACTGCCGCGCATAAGTCGACAAACTCTCCACATAACGCCGCTGCCCTTCGGCATAGAGCGTGTCAAAAGCCAAGCTGCTCTTGCCCGAACCCGACAGCCCAGTGATCACCACGAGCTGGTTGCGCGGGATGTCCAAATCCACATTTTTAAGGTTGTGCGTGCGCGCCCCACGAATGCTGATGTGGGTGTGTAAGGCCTGGCCCAGATACTTGCCGTCGGTCGAGGAATTCACGTTTGCTCAGTTTCAAAAAGTCAACCGAGCATCATAGCGCGAATGGGGGTTTGGGGCTGCATCGCTTTTCGCGCCTGTTTTGTACCCGCTGCGTGATGTGCCCGAAAAACCGGATGTCTTGACTTTGGGCGCTCTGGCCTGCAAACCACGCACCGATCACTACAAAAGACAATCAGATCGCCGCTTGCGCTTTGGAGCGCTAAAAGGAACGCCCACAGCTCTCGGGCGCGTCACGCAGCGGGCGAGTGGCTTAAATGAATGCGAAGCGTAAAGAACAAAGCAAAGCAACGAATGCACGACAATAGCGGCCTCATGTCCGCTGTGCTGCCCACCCATCCCGAAACCACCACCATGCTGCCCACCGAGAAAAGGGCGAGCCTGGCTTTGGCCAGTGTTTTTGCCATGCGCATGCTCGGGCTGTTTTTGGTGCTGCCCGTGTTTGCCTTGGAAGCGAGCAAATATCCGGGCGGTGAGGACGCGGCCACGGTGGGGCTGGCGATGGGGATTTATGGGCTCACGCAGGGGCTGCTGCAAATTCCATTTGGCATGGCCTCGGATCGGTTTGGGCGTAAAAAAGTCATTTTGTTCGGCTTGGTGATTTTTGCCTTGGGCAGCTTTATTGCCGCCGCGGCAACAACGCTCCCAGGGCTGATCGTGGGTCGTTCGCTGCAAGGCGCAGGCGCGATATCCGCTGCCGTGACCGCGCTGTTGGCCGATATGACGCGCGATGCGGTACGCACCAAGGCCATGGCGATGGTGGGTGCGAGCATTGGGTTGATGTTTGCTCTCTCGCTCGTGCTCGCGCCTTGGCTGGCCACCTTGATTGGCCTGAGTGGCTTGTTCGCGCTGACAGGCGTGCTGGTGATCGGCTGTATGGCAGTGATCGTGTGGGGCACGCCGCCAGAACCGCCTTTGGCGTCTTCGCCCGTCTCTCGTCTTCATGGTGTGAAAGAAGTGCTCACACATGGGGATTTGTTGCGCTTGGATCTGGGCGCATTTATCTTGCATGCGGTACAACTGGCGATGTGGGTGGCGATTCCTGTGATGCTGGCGCAGGCGGGCCTGGCCAAAGCGGCGCATTGGCAGGTGTACTTGCCCTCTGTCTTGCTGTCGTTTGCGCTCATGGGTGTCTTGTTTGCGTTGGAGGCGCGCGGCTATTTACGGGCGGCGCTGCTGGGCAGTGTAGGCTTGATTTGGCTGGTGCAGTTGGGGTTTTGGGGCGCTTTGCAGGTTGTTCCAAGCGTGTGGCTGCTCGGAGCTTTGCTGTTCGTCTTCTTCGTCGTCTTCAACGCGCTGGA
>JBJTSL010000219.1:0-8778 GCA_046076625.1 Allobrachymonas sp. | reverse complement strand
GCAATCTGCGCTTTAACCTCACGGCGCGCAACTTCAACCCAGCAGCTGCGATGGCAGGCAAGGTGTGCATCGTGGAAGTAGAAAAAATCGTGGAGACGGGGGAACTCGCCCCTGACGATATTCATTTGCCGGGCATCTATGTGCACCGCATCGTGCTCAACGCCACACCTGAAAAGCGCATTGAGAAAAGAACCATCACTGAGAAAGCAGGAGTCTGATCATGCCTTGGAATCAAGACCAAATGGCGGCTCGCGCGGCCCACGAACTCGAAGACGGCTTCTATGTCAACTTAGGTATCGGCATTCCCACGCTCGTGGCCAACCATGTGCCGGCGGACAAAGAAGTGTGGCTTCAAAGCGAAAACGGCATGCTCGGCATTGGCCCGTTTCCGACCGAAGATGAAGTCGATCCCGACCTCATTAACGCCGGCAAGCAAACCGTCACCACCATCAAAGGCTCAAGCATTTTTGGCAGCCACGACAGCTTTGCCATGATCCGCGGCGGTAAGATCAATCTGTCCATTCTCGGCGCGATGCAGGTGACCGACAAGGGCGATCTAGCGAACTGGATGATCCCCGGCAAGATGGTCAAAGGCATGGGCGGTGCGATGGACTTGGTCGCGGGCGTCAAGCGCGTCATCGTGCTGATGGAGCATGTGGCCAAGAAAAAAGATGGTTCGGAAGACATGAAGATCCTCCCATCGTGCACACTCCCCCTCACAGGTGTTGGCGTGGTTGATCGCATCATCACTGACCTGGGCGTGTTCGATGTGGCAACCGAAGGCTTGAAAGTGGTTGAGCTGGCTCCGGGCGTGACCAGGGAGTTTGCACAAAGCAAGACGGGCGTACCGCTCGTCTAGGTGACGGCAAAACAAGAAAAGGCGGTCTACCACCGCCTTTTTGCTTTCTGTCAAAGACGACGCTGCCGTTTTTACTGCGGCACCAAGCCCGCAGCTTTCACCAAATCAGCGTGAATCTTGGTATCGCGGACGATCAAGCGCTGCACATCCTCTGGCGAGCTTGTGGCGACTTCAATGCCGCTTTCTGCCAGCTTGGCTCGGGTTTCTGCATCGAACGCGGCGGCCACGGCTTTGTTGAGTTGGTCAATGATCGGACGTGGGGTCTTGGCCGGTGCAAGCATCGCCATCCACGCGGACAGGGTGAGATCAGATACACCCGCTTCTTGCATGGTCGGCACCTGTGGGAACACCGGTGAGCGCGTGGGGCTCATCACGCCGAGTGCGGCGAGCGCGCCGGATTTCACATGCGGCACGGCCTCGGGCATCACCGCAAACATGGCATCCACCGTGCCGGCAATCGTGTCATTGATGGCCAACGCGCCGCCACGGTAAGGCACATGCAAGAGCTTGGTTTGCGTGCGCGATTCAAACATCAGGCCGCCCAAATGCTGCGGGCTGCCGTCGCCCGATGACGCATAGGTGAGTTTGCCGGGATTGGCTTTGGCGGCGGCAATGAAGGCGGCGACGGTGGGGTATTTCACTTTGTCTTTGACGATCATCACCATGGGCTGATTGACAGGGCGAGAGATCGGCTGAAAATCAGCTTCTGGGTCATATGGCAAGGTTTTGAAGACGCTTCGATTGGTGGTGAGGAAGGATGCTGGCGAGACTGTGAGCGTGTAGCCATCGGGCGGCGCTTTGGCCACCAAGGGCATGCCGATTTGGGCAGAGCCGCCGCCTCGGTTGTCTACCACCACGGGCTGCCCCAAACTGGTGCTCATTTTTTGGCCGAGCGTTCGGGCAATCATGTCCACGCTGCCGCCAGCGGGAAGAGCGACGATGAATTTGATCGGTTGATCGGGGTATTTGGCCTGTGCCACGGCTTGGCTGCCGAGAGACAAAATACCGAGGGCACTGGCGTAAGCCAGGGATGTGCGACGAGTCAGCATGAGAAATCTCCGTAGGAATGCAAAGGCAAACAACACATGTCCGATCCAACAAACGTGCACACGGAAAGTGTAGCAAGTTCTATGCCGACTGTATACAATCTGCCAGCCGCTGCGCGCAGGTTCTGGCCAGAGCCGTGTCTTGCGCCTCCACCATCACGCGCACCACGGGTTCGGTGCCGCTGGCGCGGATGAGGATGCGGCCTGTGTTGCCAAGCTGCTGCTCAATATCAGATTGAGTGGGCGCCAACTTGGGATTGCTCTTCCAATCCTGCCCCGGTTTCAGGCGTACATTGATCAGCTCTTGCGGGAAAAGCTTGACATCGCCAAGCAGATCAGCCAAAGATTTGCCGCTGCGTTGCACCGCTTGCAGTACTTGCAGTGCGGAGATGATGCCATCGCCGGTGGTGTGTTTATCCAGGGCCAGTAAGTGGCCCGAGCTTTCGCCGCCCAAGAGCCAGCCGTTTTTCTCCAGCTCTTCGAGCACGTAACGATCACCAACCTTGGCGCGAACGAATTGAACGCCTTTGGCCATCAGAGCAACCTCGACAGCCATGTTCGTCATCAAAGTTCCGACAGCGCCGGCAACGGGCTCGCCACGCTGCACGCGCTCATTGACCATGAGATACAGCACTTCATCGCCATTGAACAAGCGGCCATCAGCGGCCACAATCTGCAAACGGTCTGCATCGCCATCGAGCGCGATGCCGTAATGCGCATGATTGGCGCGGACGGCGCGAATCAGGGCTTCGGGGTGCGTCGCGCCTACGCCATCGTTGATGTTCGTGCCATTGGGCTCGCAGCCAATGGAGATCACTTCCGCGCCCAGCTCATGGAAGACTTTGGGGGCGATTTGATAGGCCGCGCCGTGGGCGGCATCTACCACGATCTTCAAGCCCTTGAGGGTGAGGTCGTTCGCAAACGTACTTTTGGCGAATTCAATGTAGCGGCCGGCGGCATCGTCTAAGCGGCGGGATTTGCCGAGATCTTTGCTGATCGCCCAAGTGGGCGCATCGAGCAATGCGGCTTCTACGGCCAGCTCCCAACTGTCAGGCAATTTCGTACCCTGGGCGCTGAAAAATTTGATGCCGTTATCTGGATACGCGTTGTGGCTGGCGGAGATCACCACGCCGAGGCTGGCTCGCAAAGCACGCGTCAAGTAGGCCACGACGGGGGTAGGCAAAGGGCCGAGCACGATGACATCGACACCCGCTGAATTGAAGCCCGATTCGAGCGCGGATTCGATCATGTAGCCGGAGATGCGCGTGTCTTTGCCGATGAGCACTGTCGGGCGGCTCTCTGATTTTTTGAGCACGCGCCCCACCGCATGCGCCAAGCGCAGCATGAAGTCGGGCGTGATGGGCGCTCGGCCGACAGTACCGCGAATGCCGTCTGTGCCGAAATATTGTCTGCTCATGGTGCGATGCTTGCAAAACCGTTTTATGCCGCAATTCTAAGGCAAAAGTGACAGTTCGCCGGCATGGAATCTGCGTAGTCTGCTATTGAATTAGTAGTAACCATCTCAAGACTTTTGCACCGCCTGCCACACCCGCACCGCCTGCACGGTTTCGCGCACATCATGCACGCGCAACACGCTCGCACCGTGCTCCAGCGCCAGCAGCGCAGCCGCGACGCTGGGCACCGCGCGGTCTGTCGGGTTTTGCAAACCTGTCACCGCGCCCAGCGATGATTTGCGTGACCAGCCAGCAAGCAATGGAAAACCCAATTCAAGCAATTCACGCTGCCGAGCCAGCAGTGTGAAGTTTTGCGACACAGATTTACCGAAACCAATGCCCGGATCGATCACAAGACGGTTTTTTAGGCCGGTTTTGGCATCTTGCCGGCATGAAATCTGCGTGAGATGCTCATAAAAAGATAGCAAGTCACGCTTCACACGCTGCACCACATCTTCGCTTTCCGGCAAGGGGTCGAGCTGCATCGTTTGCGGATCGCGGTGCATGTGCATCATCACCAGGCCGCAGCAGCCATGATTCATCACCACTTGTGCAGCTTTCAATCCCTCGTCTTCGCGACGAAAGCCCCAAATGTCGTTGATGATGTCTGCGCCCGTATCCAGCGCGGCTTGCATCACCTGCGGCTTGTAGGTGTCCACGCTGATCGGCACGCCCAGCGTCACAGCCTCTTTCAAAACAGGCATCAAGCGAGCCATCTCTTCAACAAGAGACACAGGCGGCGCACCGGGGCGCGAGGATTCTGCGCCGAGATCGAGAATGTGTGCGCCGTCGTTTAAAAGCAGCTCGGCATGCTGCATAGCCGATGGCACACTGCCCAGCTTGCCGCCATCCGAAAACGAATCCGGCGTGAGATTGACAATGCCCATGATTTTGGGCTGCGTGAGGTCAATCTGAAAACGGGTGGTTTGCCACATAAGGGTCCAATACCAAGATTTTGAACGCAGAGGGCGCGAAGGTTACGCAGAAGACGCAGAAAAGAAATTCAAAACAAAATCAGAAAAGCCATTTCAAGTGATGACTCAAAATGGCTTTCTTTTTTCTTGGTATTTTTCTGCGTTTTCTGCGTAACTTTTGCGTCCTCTGCGTTCAAAACTGAACTCTGAAAATCAAGCCGCAGTCGGTGCAGGCTGCGTGGCTACGGGCGCACTGCCTGAACCACCATCGCCGCCTTGTGAAGGGTTGCGCGGTGTCCAGTCTTTCGGGGCGCTGGGCGTTTTGCCGGCCATGATGTCATCGAGTTGACTCATATCGATGGTTTCCCATTCGAGTAGCGCCTTGGCCATGGCGTGCATCTTGTCGCTGTTGTCTTCGATCAATTTGCGCGCCAAGGCGTATTGCGTGTCGATGATGCGACGCACTTCCAAGTCCACTTTTTGCATGGTTTGCTCGGAGATATTGGTGGTTTTGGTCACACTGCGGCCCAGGAAGACTTCGCCTTCGTTTTCCGCATACACCATGGGGCCGAGTGCTTCGCTCATGCCGTATTTCATGACCATGTCACGAGCCAGATTGGTCGCTCGCTCAAAGTCGTTGGATGCGCCGGTGGTCATCTGGTTCATGAACACTTCTTCGGCAATGCGGCCACCAAACAGCATGGAAATTTGGTTCAGCATGAACTCTTTGTCGTAGCTGTAGCGGTCTTGCGCGGGCAGGCTCATGGTCACGCCCAGAGCGCGGCCACGCGGAATGATCGTCACCTTGTGCACCGGGTCGCACTTGGGCAGCAGGCGGCCAATCAACGCATGGCCGGATTCGTGATACGCCGTGTTGCGGCGCTCCTCTTCGGGCATGACCATGCTCTTGCGCTCAGGGCCCATGAGGATCTTGTCTTTGGCTTTCTCAAAATCCTGCATTTCCACCACGCGGCCATTGCGGCGCGCAGCCATCAAGGCGGCTTCGTTGCAAAGGTTGGCTAAATCAGCGCCGCTCATGCCGGGCGTGCCGCGCGCGATGATGTTCGCGCTAACGTCATGGCTCAGGGGGACTTTGCGCATATGCACATTGAGGATTTGTTCGCGGCCACGGATATCGGGCAGCGTCACATAGACCTGACGGTCAAAACGGCCGGGGCGCAGCAAAGCAGCATCCAAAATATCTGGCCGGTTCGTTGCAGCCACCACGATCACGCCGAGATTGGTTTCAAAGCCATCCATCTCCACCAACATTTGGTTCAGCGTCTGCTCGCGCTCGTCGTTGCCGCCGCCCAGGCCTGCGCCGCGCTGGCGGCCCACGGCATCGATCTCGTCGATGAAGATGATGCAAGGTGCGTTTTTCTTCGCGTTTTCAAACATGTCGCGCACACGCGATGCGCCCACGCCGACAAACATTTCCACGAAATCAGAGCCGGAAATCGAGAAGAAAGGCACTTTCGCTTCGCCAGCGATGGACTTGGCCAACAAGGTTTTACCCGTACCGGGAGGGCCCACGAGCAAGAGGCCGCGCGGAATGCGCCCACCCAGCTTTTGGAATTTGGACGGGTCTTTAAGAAAGTCCACGACTTCTTTGACTTCTTCTTTGGCCTCATCGCAGCCCGCCACATCGGCAAAAGTCACTGTGTTGTTGTTTTCATCGAGCATGCGTGCCTTGGACTTGCCAAAGCTGAACGCGCCGCCCTTGCCTCCACCTTGCATCTGGCGCATGAAATAAATCCACACCCCGATAAAGAGCAGCATCGGTGCCCAGTTGATCAAGATGGAGAGCAGGAAAGAGCCTTCTTCGGGCTGCGCGGCGTTGAACTCGACGTTGTATTTCACCAAGTCGTTCACGAGCTGATAGTCACCAGGATCGACCAGCGAATAGCGTGCACCGTCGTTGGGCGTGACAGCAATCACCGATGACTTGCCGGGGCTGCGCTGGATTTCCACTTTTTTGATCTTGCCGCTGCGCACATCGTCAATGAACTGTGAATACAGCACTTGCGGGCCAGCCGGGTTGACGCGGTTTTCAAATTGCTTGAAAACGGTGAACAAAATCAACGCGATCACGAGCCAGACCGCAACTTTGGAAAACCATTGGTTGTTGTTGTTCAAGAGAACACTCCATGCGAAAAGCCATCTTTCCGCGAAATTGTCGAACACATGAGACTCATTTTAGGCTTTTCAAGCGAAGCAGCTGCCCAGTGCAGCATTGAAACCCTAGTAAATTCGTGCTTTTCGCATCAATGAGGCAATTTGAGCGCGCTGGCTTTCAGCCCCATGCCGACTAAAAAAGTCTCGGCAGATTTATCGCGGCTGGCTTTGGGCTTGATGGGTTTGACGACTTTGAAGGTCTTTTTGAACATTTCCACGAGCTGGCTGTAGCCGCTGCCATGAAAGAGTTTGACCACCAGCGCGCCTTCGGGTTTCAGGGTGATTTGCGCGAAATTCACTGCCAACTCAATCAGCTCGGCAATGCGCGCGGAGTCTGAGGAAGCTACACCGGAGAGATTGGGTGCCATGTCGCTGATCACCGCATCCACCACCCGTAAATCGCGCGTTTTTGAGACATTTTCATCACTTCCCCGGCTAGAAATCTGCGTGGAGTGCTCTACTTTTGATAGTAGTTCCTGCAACACAGCGTCAGTCGAAAAATCGCCTTGGATGAATTGCACGCCCTCGATCGGCTCCATCGGCAAGATATCTAGCGCGATGATCACGCCGTTCAACTCGCCCACCGCCGGGCCGCCGCCTTTGCCAGTGATCGAGTCCTTTGGCGCCATCTTGCGCCGCGCATACTGGCTCCAAGCGCCGGGCGCAGAGCCCAAATCCACAATCACCTGGCCGGGTTTGAGCAGCTTCAGCGATTCGTCAATTTCCTTCAATTTGTAAGCAGCGCGTGCGCGGTAGCCGTCCTTTTGCGCCATCTTGACGTAAGGATCGTTGATATGGTCGTTAAACCAGGCTTTATTGACTTTTTTAGACTTGATCTTCATGGGTTTCCCATGCGGCACGGGGGATAATTGTCCCACGTTGCGCGACAGCGCCAGAAAAGACCGCCATGCCCCAGATCGAACTCAGCATCCAAGAACGCAAAGCCCTGCGCGCCGACGCGCACCACCTCGACCCCGTGGTCATCATCGGCGGCGACGGCTGGACGGCCGGCGTGAAAAAAGAAACCGATGCAGCGCTCTGCTCCCACGGCCTGATCAAAGTGCGCGTGGCTGGAGACGACCGCAGCGCCCGCGAGGCGCTCTACGCCCAAATCTGCAACGAGCTCTCCTGCGCCCCCATCCAACACATTGGCAAACTCCTCGTGCTCTGGCGTCCAATTCCCGAGAAAGCCAAGGAAAAAGACGAAGACCGCATGCGCGGGCCCAAGGAAGTCAAATTCGCCAAAACCAGCCGCTCCACAGGCCGCCGCGAAGTTAAAACCCTGCGCGTCTTGGGCAATGAGCGAGTGACACGCGGCGGCACGGTCAAGCGCGCCAAGCCGAAAATGAAATCGGTGAAGAAGATGGGGCGGGATTAACCCAAGGATTGAACTGGCAAGGCTTAACACCATCTGAAGCTGATGAATACCAACCCCCTCCTTGATTTTTCCGATCTCCCACTCTTCGCCAG
The DNA here is from genome assembly GCA_046076625.1 of Allobrachymonas sp. Taxonomy (GTDB): domain Bacteria; phylum Pseudomonadota; class Gammaproteobacteria; order Burkholderiales; family Burkholderiaceae_C; genus JANMDU01. The sequence goes on along the minus strand of JBJTSL010000219.1, from coordinate 860 downwards.
CATCCAGCCCAGCCATGTGGCTCAGGCGGTAGACACGCTGATTGGGCAAAGCCAAATAGCGCTTAACAAAGTGACCGCGCCGGACTTTCCTGCGGACTGGAAGAATCTTTCCGCAACTTTGGATGTGCAGACCGAAAAGCTGTCCCGCGCTTGGGGCGCTGTGAGCCACTTGAATTCGGTGGCCGACACGCCGGAGTTGCGTGCTGCCTACAACGAAAAGTTGGCTGCAGTGAGTGAGTTTTACACGGCGCTCGGCTCGGACGAGCGTTTGTTTGCGAAATACAAAGCGATTGATGTGGCCGCGCTCAATGCGGAGCAGAAGAAGGCGCATAGCAATGCCTTGCGAGGTTTTCGTTTGGGCGGGGCGGAGTTGCTTGGGGGCGCTAAGGAGCGGTTTGCGGCGATTCAAACGCGATTGTCTGAGCTGTCGCAGAAATTCAGCGAGAACACGCTCGATTCCACCGAGGCCTTTGCCTACTTTGCCTCAGAAGAAGAGCTGGCCGGCTTGCCCGACGATGTGAAATCCACCGCGAAACAGCTTGCTGAGAAAGATGGCCAACCGGGCTACAAGCTCACTTTGAAAATGCCTTGCTATCTGCCTGTCATGCAGTATGCCAAGAGCAGTGCCTTGCGCAAGACGCTTTACATGGCACACAACACGCGGGCGAGTGAACTCTTCGAGAGGGGTAAGTTTGACAACACACCCCTCATGCGCGAGATTTTGGCGCTGCGCCAAGAGGAATCTAAGCTGCTGGGTTACAAGAATTTTGCGCAAGTATCCCTGGTGCCTAAGATGGCGAATTCACCTGATGAGGTGGTGGGTTTTCTGCGCGATCTCGGCAAGCGTGCCAAGCCGTTTG
>JBJTSL010000218.1:0-2191 GCA_046076625.1 Allobrachymonas sp. | reverse complement strand
CCTGAAGCCAACCCCGATCGCGTCAAAGGCGAATTGGTGGCCGAGGAAGTTGTGCCTGAAGAGTTTGGCGGCGATTCGCCTTTCGTGCCCGTCTCGGCCAAAACTGGACAAGGCATTGACGATTTGCTCGAGCAAGTGCTCTTGCAGGCCGAGGTGCTGGAACTCAAAGCGCCGGTGGATGCCATGGCCAAAGGCTTGGTGGTGGAAGCGCAGTTAGACAAAGGCCGTGGCCCGGTTGCTACTGTGCTGGTGCAGACCGGCACGCTCAAGGTAGGCGATGCCATTCTCGTCGGCGCGACTTCGGGTCGTATCCGCGCGATGCTTGATGAAAATGGTCGTCCGGTGAAAGAGGCTGGTCCATCGATCCCGGTGGAGATCCAAGGTTTGGCCGATGTACCCGGTGCGGGCGATGAATTCATGGTGATGGCCGATGAGCGCCGCGCGAGAGAGATTGCTACTTACCGCGCTGGCAAATTCCGCAGCACCAAACTGGCCAAGCAGCAAGCCTCCAAGCTGGAGAACATGTTCTCCGACATGGCCGCTGGCGATGTGAAATCCTTGCCTGTCATCATCAAGGCCGATGTACAAGGCTCACAGGAAGCCTTGGCCTCTTCCTTGCTGAAACTCTCCACCGACGAGATCAAGGTGCAAATCGTGTTTGCCGCTGTGGGTGGTATCAGCGAGAGCGATGTGAACCTAGCGATTGCCTCCAAAGCGGTGATCATTGGCTTCAACACGCGAGCCGATGCCGGCGCACGCAAGACAGCCGAAGGCAATGGCATCGACATTCGCTACTACAACATCATCTATGACGCAGTGGACGACTTGAAGGCTGCGATGAGCGGCATGCTCACGCCCGACAAGAAGGAAGAGATCATCGGCAATGCCGAAATCCGCCAAGTCTTCCGCGTCTCCAAGGTCGGCTCGATTGCGGGTTGTATGGTCACCAGCGGCATCGTCAAACGCAGCGCGCGCCTGCGCCTGCTGCGTAACAATGTGGTTGTCTTTACCGGCGAACTCGATTCGCTCAAGCGCTTCAAAGACGATGCGAAAGAAGTCAAAGAAGGCTTCGAGTGCGGCTTGAACATCAAGGGCTACAACGATATCGCCGAAGGCGATGTGTTGGAGTTCTTTGAGATCAAGGAAATTGCTAGGACGCTGGAAAGCAAAAAATCCAAATACTTTGAACGCAGAAGTCGCGAAGGTTACGCAGAAGGCGCAGGAAAGAGATAAAACTTTTTTGTATTTTCTGCGACCTCTGCGATACCTTCGCGTCTTCTGCGTTCAACAGATTGTCTTTATTAACAGATGCCAAAAAAACAAAGCTCCACTCCCAATCGCGGTATCCGCGTGGGCGACCAGATCCAGCGGGATCTGGCGGAGCTTATCGCGCGTGAATTGAACAACCCGCGTGTGGGCATGGTCACCATCAATGCGGTGCAGGTCACGCCGGATTACGCGCATGCGCAAGTGTATTTCAGCCTGCTCACGGGAGAGCCTGACGAGACCACACTGGCACTCAATCAGGCGGCGGGCTTTTTGCGCAATGGCTTGTTCAAGCGTTTGCATATTCATACTGTGCCGACTCTGCATTTCCAGTTTGATCGCACCACCGAGCGGGCCGCAGATATGAACGCTTTGATTTCCAAGGCCGTCGCCTCGCGTTCCAAAAACGAGGATTGATCATGCAGACGCCTCGCACACGGGTGCAGCGTCGCCCCGTGCATGGGGTGCTGCTGCTAGACAAACCACTGGGACTCTCCAGCAACGATGCTTTGCAAAAAGCCAAATGGCTGCTGCGCGCTGAAAAAGCCGGACATACGGGCACGCTCGATCTGCTGGCCACAGGCGTGCTCCCGCTGTGCTTTGGCGCCGCGACGAAGTTTTCTGCCTTGCAATTGGATGCAGTGAAGACTTATGAAGCCACAGCTGTGCTGGGCATCAAGACCTCCACAGGCGATGCAGAGGGCGAAGTGATCTCAAAGCGCGTTGTACACGTGACGCAAGAGGATTTAGATCGCGTGCAAGCACAGTTCACAGGCGCAATCTCGCAAATCCCGCCCATGCACAGCGCCTTGAAGCGTGATGGCAAGGCTTTGTATGAATATGCGCGTGAAGGCATTGAGGTGGAGCGCGAAGCACGCGCGGTGACGATTTTCAAGCTAAATCTGGCCTTCGCCGGCATACATTC
>JBJTSL010000217.1:0-3221 GCA_046076625.1 Allobrachymonas sp. | reverse complement strand
CGCCAGCGCCGCGCCCTCGCCGAGCGGGATGCTGCATCTCGCTAACCCCATTCGAAATACCACCCACCATGTCAGTCGAATCCAATATCGTCTCCTACGCCAATGACTTGAGCGCTCAAACAGCCACCGACTCTGCGGATCGCATCGCTCACATCAAGCTCTCGCATTGCGTCTTACCGCTGGCCACGCCTGTGAGCGATGCCAAGGTACTCACGGGGCGGCAAAAACCCATGACAGAGATTGCCTTCATCTTTTGCGAGATCACCGCGCACAGCGGCGCCAGCGGCATCGGCTTTGGCTACAGCAAACGCGCTGGCGGCCCCGGCCTGTTTGCTCATGCGCAAGAAATTGCGCCGAATGCCATTGGCGAAGACGCAAACGACATTGCCAAGCTGTGGACCAAGCTCATGTGGTCTGGCGCGAGCATGGGGCGCAGTGGGCTGACCAGCCAAGCGATCTCGCCGTTTGACACTGCGCTCTGGGACATGAAAGCCAAACGTGCCGGCCTGCCGCTGGCCAAACTTCTGGGCGCGCATCGCGACAGCGTGCTCTGCTACAACACTTCGGGCGGCTTTCTGCACACACCGCTTCCCCAGGTGCTGAAAAATGTAGAAATTTCTCGCGAGAGTGGCATCGGCGGCATCAAGCTCAAAGTCGGCCATCCGGATTTGAAGGTGGACATTGAGCGTGTCAGTAGCGTGCGTCAGCTACTGGGCGATGGCTTCCCGCTCATGGTCGATGCCAATCAGCAATGGGATCGTCTTTCCGCTACCCGCGCTTGCCGCGCTTTAGAAGAATACGACCTCACTTGGATCGAAGAGCCGCTGGATGCGATGGATTTTGAAGGCCATGGCCAACTTGCCCTGCGCTTTGACACACCGATTGCGACGGGTGAGATGCTCACCAGCTTCAACGAGCATGCCCAGCTGATTGAAGCCGGCACCGACTTTATTCAACCCGACGCCCCGCGCGTGGGCGGCATCACCCCGTTTTTGCAGATCATGCAACTGGCCGATTACAAAGGCCGCATGCTCGCCCCGCATTTCGCGATGGAAATCCATTTGCATCTCTCTGCCGCCTATCCCCGCGAGAGCTGGCTTGAACATTTTGAATGGCTCGCGCCCCTGTTCAACGAACAACTCACGTTGAAAAACGGCCGCATGCATCTGCCGAACCGGCCAGGCTTTGGCTTCACGCTCAGCGAGCAAGCGATGCGTTGGATGCGCGGTACGGCGGAGTTCGGCAAACGCCCGTGAGAGCTGACTAGCCTCGCCCAACAAAGGGCATTTGCGTGGCCATCACGGTCGTGAACAAGATATTGGCTGACAATGGCAAACGCACCATGCCCATGAAGGTCTGCACCACCGCATCCATGTCCATGCGCGCTTCGGTTCTGATACTGCCATCCGCTTGGTGAACACCTTTTGTCATTTTCAAGGTCATGTCGCTGGCCACATTCCCGATGTCAATTTGCCCCACCGCAATGTTGAAGGCCCGCCCATCGAGATTGGCCGCACGCGTCAAGCCACTGATCGCATGCTTTGTTGCGGTGTAGGCAATCGAGCCTGGCCTCGGGGCGTGCGCTGAGATCGAGCCGTTGTTAATGATGCGTCCGCCCTGCGGCGATTGAGTCTGCATGATTTGAAATGCGCGCGACAGGCAATAGAACGATGCGTTCAGATTGATACCAACCGCTTGCCGCCATGCGTCACCAGGCAGATCACTGGGCAACGCATAAGGCAAAGACATCCCGGCATTGTTAAACAGCAAGTCCAAGCGACCGAAGTCTGTACGAACCGTCGCGAAAGCACGATCCGCCTCCTCTTCGTTGGACAAATCAGCACTGATCGCAAGCGCTTTGCTGCTGCCGGAAAGCGCTTTGACTTCTTGCAGAGCGTCCGAACGTCTGCCTAGCAGCGCAACATGCCACCCTTCAGCAAGTAAGGCAAGTGCGCAAGCCTTACCAATACCTGAGCTTGCTCCCGTGACCACTGCAAACCGCTCCATGTTGTACCCCTATGCTTACAGAAACACTTTTATCCAGGTGCGCACGTTTTCATCACACAAGATAGCGCGACGAATGGCTCTTCATCCATTGCTCAAAGTCATCTTTAGACTTTTGCTCAGTTGGTGGATACAAGCCCAAGATACTACGGCCTTCTTTCTGCACCATCTCGGTGACGAAGTCCTCAAACGCCGTCATCTGCACAGCCTCCTGCGCGATTTCATCTGCGATGGCTGCGGGAATGACGATGACGCCTTCTTTGTCGCCAACGAGTACATCGCCGGGCCACACGGCGACGTCGCCGCAGCCAATGGGTACATTGATATCGAGAGCCTGATGCAGTGTGAGGTTGGTCGGTGCGCTTGGGCGGTTGTGATACGCAGGGATCGCCAGTGCAGCAATCTCCGGAGAATCTCGAAAACCACCATCGGTGACCACACCCGCGCAGCCGCGCACCATGAGTCGGCTCACGAGAATTGAGCCGGCGCTTGCGGCACGCGCGTCTTTGCGACTGTCAAACACAAGCACACTGCCCGGCGGGCATTGCTCCACGGCCACGCGCTGCGGATGGGCGCGATCTTGAAACACACTGATTGGGTTCAAATCTTCCCGCGCCGGTATGTAGCGCAAAGTAAAGGCCTCGCCCACCATGTTGGCTTTGCTCGGATCAAGCGGGCGCACGTCTTGGATGAACTGGTTGCGCAGGCCGCGTTTGAACAGAGCGGTACACAGCGTGGCGGTGCTGACGGTCATCAGCTTGGATTTGGTGTTTGGATTGAGTGGCATGTTTCGCTTCGGTTAGAGCGGAAGCGGGGAGGCGAGAAATTGGGGTCAGAGCACAATTTCTCGCCTCCCCACCTCCTATCAATAAATCACAGGTTCGGAAACTGGTGCGCCGAAACTGGTTTCTAAATAATCAAAATCGCAGCCCTGATCGGCTTGCAAAATATGTTGGGTGAACATGTGGCCATAGCCGCGTTCAAAGCGTTTGGGCGGTGGCGTCCACGCAGCTTTGCGTTTAGCCAGCTCATCCTCACTCACTTCCAAATGGATCGTGCGCTTAGGCACATTCACCGTGATCAGATCGCCGGTTTTCACCAAGGCCAAAGGCCCGCCGATATAGCTCTCGGGGCTCACATGCAAAATGCAAGCCCCATAGCTCGTGCCGCTCATGCGGGCATCCGAAATGCGCAGCATGTCGCGCACGCCCTGCTTC
>JBJTSL010000216.1:0-2783 GCA_046076625.1 Allobrachymonas sp. | reverse complement strand
GCGGCCGCATCGTCAATATCGCGTCTATGGCTGGCCTCAAAGTGCTGCCGCAAATCGGCGTGTATTGCATGAGCAAGGCTGCCGTGGTGCACATGACCAAATCCATGGCCGTGGAGTGGGGCAAATACGGCATCAACGTGAACGCCATCTGCCCCGGCTACATCGACACCGAGATCAACCACCACCACTGGCAAACCGAGCAGGGTCAAAAGCTCGTGCAGATGCTGCCGCGCAAGCGCATCGGCAAAGCATCGGATTTGGATGCGCTGCTCGTGATGCTCTGCTCGAAAGAGAGCGATTTCATCAATGGCGCGGTGATCGCAGCCGACGACGGCTTCGGTGTTTGACTGAAGCACCGAGCATGTGGGTGGGTGTAGCCGCTGGTTTGGCGGCAGGTGCTCTTTGGGGCTTGGTCTTTGTTGCGCCGCGCATGCTGGCGGGTGTGAATGAAGTGGATTTCACGGCGGGGCGTTTTGTCTCGTATGGGCTGTTGGCTTTTGCTTTGATTTTGCTGACAAAAAGCCGTGTGTGGCCTACTTGGCCGCAGGCTCGCGCAGCACTGCTCATGAGTTTTTTGGGGTTCACCGGCTATTACCTGCTGCTCGTTTATGGCATTCGGGATGCGGGCACCGCCGTGCCTTCCCTGATCATTGGCACGATTCCGCTGTGGATGATGATTCTGGGCAAACCCGTGGGCTTGGATTGGAAATCGCTGATTCCCGGTTTGCTGCTCACCGGCTTCGGCTTGGCGGTCATGATGTTTGCCTCACAGGGGGCGAGCCAAAGCAGCGTGGTTCATGCGCATTTTTGGCGCGGGGTGGCGTTTTCTGTGGCTTCGATGCTGTGCTGGACGGCGTTTGGTTTGATGAATGCCAAATGGCTGAAAGACCATCCTGAGGTCAGCGCCACCACGTGGGCGAACTGGCTGGGCGTTGCGACCGGACTGGGGGCTTTGTTGCTCTGGTTACTCGCAGGTTCAGAACCAAAACAGCTACTCGCCGGCGAGAATATGGCCTTGTTCGCTACAATTTCAGTAGCAACTGGTATTGGCTCCGCTTGGCTGGCCACCATCCTGTGGAACATCGCCAGCCAGCGTCTGTCAGCCAGCCTGTGCGGTCAACTGATCGTCAGTGAGACGATTTTTGCCTTGGTCTATTCATTTGCCTGGGACGGTCACTGGCCCAGCACGGCACAATGGCTGGCCAGCCTCTTGTTTGTGGGCGGAATCTTGGCTAGCATCAGAGCGCATCGTTGACTCATCTTTTCAATCACTACTCTTTCATCAAGGAGCTTTCATGGACATCAAAACCGCAGTCGTCACCTGCCTCACCAAATACGTGGATTTCGACGGACGCGCCAGCCGCTCCGAGTTCTGGTGGTTTTTCCTGTTCCAGTTCATTTTGGTGATTGTGCTCAGCCTCGTGCTCTCGTTGCTGGGCACGATTGCATCTTTGGCTCTGTTTTTGCCTGGCTTGGCCGCAGGCGTGCGCCGCCTGCACGACATTGGCAAAAGTGGCTGGTGGCTACTGATTTGGCTGCTGCCCTTGATTGGCTGGTTGATTGCGATTTATTGGGCGGTGCAGCCCAGTCAAACTGAAACCAACAACTGGGGCGCACCGCCTGCGGATGTCAGTTGATTGTGAGTAGATCGCTGCATGAAATACGAGATTCCTGAGCACAAAAAACTGGTGTACGAAATGCGCATCCCCATGCGCTGGGGCGATATGGATGCGATGGGGTATGTGAACAACACGCTGTATTTCCGCTATTTGGAAACCATCCGCATCGAATGGATGCGCTCGATTGGCTGCCAGCCCGATCCAGCGGGCGAGGGTCCGGTCATCGTCAATGCCTTCTGCAATTTCTACAAGCAGCTCGTTTATCCGGGTGATGTGCTGATCAAAATGTACACCAGCAACCCGCAGCGCACCACGTTTGAAACCTGCGGCACGATGGAACGCGCTGACGAAGCCGGTGCGATTTACGCCGCCGGCGGCGCGACCACGATTTGGGTGAATTTTCCGATGCAAAAGGCCGCGCCCTTGCCCGATTGGATGAAGGCGCAGGTCACTGCCTGATTGGAAATTGTCGTCTACCCACTATGCAATGCATAGCAATCTACGCAGGCTCTATGCCGGCAAACCATTGATTTGATCCTAAAAATGACGAATCCAACCCCCTCACCGCGCTTTGGCCTGATCATGGTGGGCGATGAAATCCTCTCGGGCAAGCGGCAAGACAAGCACCTGAGCAAAACCATTGAGCTGCTGGCTACGCGCGGTTTGGCGCTTGATTGGGCGGAATACGTGGGCGACGACCCGGTGCGCATCACGCACACCCTGAAACGCGCTTTTGACAGCGGTGATGTGGTTTTTTCCACTGGCGGCATTGGTGCCACGCCCGATGACCACACCCGCCAATGTGCCGCGCAGGCATTGGGCCGCGAGCTGGTGTTGCACCCTCAGGCCGAAGCGCTGATCCGCGAACGCATGCAAGACGTGGCGCGGGAGCAGGGTATCGCATATGAGCCGGATCGGCCTGACAACATCCACCGGCTGAACATGGGTGTGTTTCCAGCAGGCGCCACGATCATTCCCAATCCGTACAACAAGATCGCGGGCTTCACTTGCGGCAACCTGCATTTCGTGCCTGGTTTCCCGGTGATGGCTTGGCCCATGATGGAGTGGGTGCTTGATACGCTATACCTGCACTTGCACCGCTCAATTGAAACCTCCGAGCGCTCGGTGATCGTCATGGGCGCAATGGAGGCCAGCCTCACACCG
>JBJTSL010000215.1:0-2116 GCA_046076625.1 Allobrachymonas sp. | reverse complement strand
CCTAACTCTTTGCGCGATAGTATGAGCGGGGCGCGACCCCTTCGCCACGCGGCCGCTGTTTCCGAAGCGAAATCTTCAGATTGCAAACAACGACACTATCAATTCAATAGCACTACACGCAATAAAAACGAAGGCAAACAGCCAAAAACGCTTACAAATCAGCGCTTCGCCACCCGCACCGGTTTGCTGGCCGACTTAGCCACCGCTTTGCCTCGCGGAGCAGCCTTGGCCGCGACTCGGGTGCTGCCCTTGGTTTTAGCAACAGCGCGCACCGGCAAATACACCACCACGCTCTGCCCAGCTTTCAATGCTGCGCCTGCGCTTGATCCGTTCCACTGGGCGACTTGCGTTGCAGAGAGTTTGTAGCGGCGCGCCAGACTCGCTACCGTATCGCCCTTGCGTGCTTTCACCGCCATTTTGCGCAGCACGATATCAGGCGCGAGGTTGATTTGACCGTGATCTGCCACTTGCTCAGGCACATCTTGCTCCACCTTCGCGCCGCGCGGAATGAGCAGCGTCGAGCCGGGCTTGATCAGCATGCCGCCGGGAATATCATTGACGCTGCGAAACTCTGCCTCGCTCATGCCCACGCGCTTGGCAGCCTCCGCAGGCTTGAGCGTAGCAGGGGCACTCCACACCGTCCAACTGGCCAGTTGCCCATTGTGCGCGGCGAGGTTGCGGGTGAAGATTTCGGCATTGTCCCAGGGTAGCAAGATTTGCGGCGTGCCGGCGGCCATGATGAGGGGTTTGTTGGCCGATGGGTTGAGGGACTTGAAATCTTCCACGCGCACTTGAGCCAAACGCGCCGCGAGCGTGACGTCAATGTCCCGCGAAATCGCTACGCTTTGGAAATACGGATGGTTCGCAATATCCGGCAAGCGAGCAGCAAAGCGCGCGGGGTCGGCTACGATGTTTTTCACGGCTTGCAGCTTGGGCACGTAGTTGCGCGTCTCGTTGGGCATATTGAGATCGGAATAGCTCGTACCCAAACCCTCGCGTTTGTTACGCGCAATCGCGCGACCCACTGAGCCTTCGCCCCAGTTGTAGGCGGCCAAGGCCAAATGCCAGTCGCCAAACATGCCATAAAGCTTTTGCAAATAATCGAGCGCCGCGCGAGTGGAATGCAACACATCGCGGCGGTCATCGCGGAAGGCGTTTTGCTTCAAATCAAAATGCTTACCCGTGCTGGGGATGAACTGCCACATACCAGCTGCTTTGGCGCTGGACACGGCTTGCGGATTGAAGGCCGATTCAATGAAAGGCAGCAGCGCCAGCTCCGTCGGCATACCGCGCCGCTCCAGCTCTTCAACAATGTGGAACATGTACTTGCTGGAGCGCTCCGTCATACGGGTGATGTAATCTGGGCGCTGGCTGTACCACTGCTCTTGCGAGACCACGATATCGTTGCGCAAATCCGGCATGCCAAAGCCACGGCGAATGCGCTCCCAGATGTCCACGGGCAAAGCAAGTGTCGTGACGGGGCGTGATTCAATGCTGCCACTTTGAATGGGAGCGCTGGGGTTGCCTATGGCGGGGCTGGTGGCTGGAGGAGTTTGTGAAATGGCAGGCATTGCTGCCGGCGCAGCAGCACGAGGCGCTGGTGTAGATGGGGCATCCGCAGACATAGAGCCTGTGGTGGCGCAGCCTGCGAAGATGCCCATGCACGAGGCAGCGATGGCGAGACGGTGGTAGACGTAGTTCATCGAAAATTGTTTTTCCATTCACGCAAGGCAGCAAATTGCGCCACCTCGGTTGATGCTGAAGGCTGGTATTGCACAGCCGCTTGAACCACAGATGGTTCACGGCTGCGCAAAAATGGGTTGACTTGCAATTCCACTGCCATGCTGGAAGGCAGCGTGGGCAGGCCTTGCTGGCGCAGCGAGATGCAATGCGCTTCGTAAGCCAATAAATCAGGATTTGTAGGCTCGACTGCGCGGGCAAAGCGCAAATTTGACAGCGTGTACTCATGCGTACAGCAAACGCGCGTGTCGGCCGGCAAAGCGGCCAAGCTGTCCAGCGAAGACAGCATTTGCGCGGGCGTGCCTTCAAACAAACGCCCACAGCCGCCGGAGAACAACGTATCGCCGCAAAACAGCAGCGGCTTGCCCTCAAATGC
>JBJTSL010000214.1:0-5453 GCA_046076625.1 Allobrachymonas sp. | reverse complement strand
TCACAGCCTCTGGCGTTCCCGCAGAGCAGATCGTGCTCGTGCGTCCGAATGACATCAAGGCGGGTGCTACTTCGGCTGCCGAAGGCCGCCGCGTGGAAGTGTTCATGATTTGACGCACGCCTGCGTTCACGTTACAAAGCCGCAGACTCCTGCGGCTTTTTTGTTCCTCTGATGTAACTCGCGGAAGGTTATTTTGGCGCAATCGTCGTAAGATCAAGTTTTCGTAATTAAGTTACATAAAATTACTCTACTCATGAAACTCCACCCCGTCGTCGAACAAGTGACCGAGCGCATCCGCCAGCGCAGTGCGGTCACACGCAGCGCCTATCTTGCGCAAGTCAAAGCCGCAGCCAACAGGGATCGTGGCGCGGATCGAATGGGCTGTGCGAATGTGGCGCATGCATTTGCGGCTTTGCCCGCGAACGATAAGTTCAAAGTCGTCGCCGAGAAAGCGCCCAATATTGCCATCGTCAATGCCTACAACGACATGCTCTCCGCGCATGCGCCACTGGCAGGTTTCCCAAGCATCATCAAAGACGAGCTGCGCAAGCATGGCGCAACGGCTCAGGTGGCAGGCGGCGTACCTGCGATGTGCGATGGCGTGACGCAGGGCACGGCGGGCATGGAGCTGTCGCTCTTTAGCCGAGACAACATCGCCCAAGGCACGGCGATAGCGCTCTCGCATGATGTGTTTGATGGCGCACTGATGCTTGGCGTGTGCGACAAAATCGTGCCGGGGCTCTTGATTGGCGCTTTGCATTTCGTGCATTTGCCCATGGTGTTCGTGCCCGCCGGGCCGATGACTTCAGGTTTATCGAACAACGAAAAAGCCAAGGTGCGCGAGCAAGCGGCTCAGGGCTTGGTTGGCCGCGCAGAGCTGCTCGCCGCAGAAAGCAAGGCCTATCACGGCCCGGGCACCTGCACGTTTTACGGCACGGCCAACAGCAATCAAATGCTTTTGGAAGCCATGGGCTTGCATGTGCCGGGCACGGCGTTTGTCAATCCTGATGAAGCGACGGGAAGCAACCTGCGCGAGCTGCTCACGCGCGAGGCTGCTCGCACGGCGCTGGCTGCGGTGAAGTCTGCTATACGCATCGGCGAATTGGTCGATGAGCGCTGCATCGTGAATGCGATGGTCGCGCTGCTCGCTACGGGCGGATCAACCAATCATTTGATTCATTGGGTTGCCGTGGCGCGATCTGCTGGCATCGTGATTGACTGGGATGACTTCTCCAAGCTTTCAGATTGCGTGCCGCTGCTCTCGCGTGTGTACCCGAATGGCAGTGCGGATGTGAATCAGTTTCAAGCGGCAGGCGGACCCGGTTATGTGATCCGCGAATTGCTTGATGCGGGCTTCATGCATGCGGATGTGATGACGGTATCCAGTAGCTTGCGTGAGTTCACAAAAATCCCAACAGCCTTGGAAGGCCAGCTGACATGGAACGATACCGGCGCGAGCAAAGACGTGAGCGTCGTGCGTCCAGCCAGCGAACCCTTTAGCTCCACAGGCGGTTTGAAACTCTTGCAAGGCAATTTGGGGCGCAGCGTGATCAAGGTCTCTGCTGTGCCTGAAGATCGGCACATGATCGAAGCGCCTGCGCGGGTGTTTGACAGCCAAGAAGCCATGCTCGCGGCTTTCAAAGCCGGTGAGATGGAAAAGGACATGGTCGTCGTCGTGCGCTGGCAGGGGCCGCGTGCGAACGGCATGCCCGAGCTGCACAAGCTCACGCCGCCGTTGGCGGTGTTGCAAGGCAAGGGTTTCAAAGTCGCGCTCGTCACCGATGGGCGCATGAGCGGTGCATCGGGTAAGGTGCCTGCTGCCATTCATGTGAGTCCAGAAGCGCTGGCGGGCGGCTCGTTGGCGAAACTACGCGATGGTGATGTGGTGCGATTAGACGGCGTGGCAGGCACATTGCAAGCCTTGGTGAGTGAATCAGAGTGGGCGGCGCGGCCTCTTGCGCAAATGCCTGCTGAACTCACGCAATCCAACGGTATCGGCATGGGGCGCGAATTGTTTGCCAGCTCCCGTCGCAACGCATCCACCGCAGAAGAAGGGGCATGCTCATGGCTTTAAAAAATTTACCTGCCCAGCTCACATCACTCGATGTGATGCAAGACGCACCCGTGATCCCTGTGATCGTGTTGAACGATGTCAATCACGCCGTGCCCATGGCTCGAGCGCTCGTGGCCGGCGGCATCCGCATGCTAGAAGTCACGCTGCGCACGCCCGTGGCTTTGCAGTGCATTGAGCGTATTGCTAAAGAAGTACCCGAGGCGGGTGCAGGCGCAGGCACAGTGCGCACACCGGCTGAGGCGCTGGCCGCTGCGCGGGCGGGCGCGAGATTCGCAGTCAGCCCCGGGTTCACGGATGCTGTCGTTCAATCATGCCGAGACAACGGTTTGCCTCTGCTGCCCGGTGTAGCCACAGGCAGCGAAATCATGATGGCGGCCGAGGCGGGCTACACCGAGCTTAAATTTTTCCCTGCCATGCAAGCGGGCGGCCCGGCGATGCTCAAAGCTTGGAGCGGTCCATTTTTTGATATGAAGTTTTGCCCCACTGGGGGCGTGAGCGTGAGCAATGCGAAAGATTTTTTGAGTTTACCCAACGTGGTGTGCGTAGGGGGCTCTTGGCTGGTGCCCTCAGATGCTTTGCTGGCAGGCGACTGGGCGCGTATGACTGAATTGGCTGCGGCTTGTCATGGGTTGCGCTGAGTTGTGATCGCGATAGAGCGGCAGCGTTTGTGGTATGCCGCGCATGGGTATCTGAATCCGCGAATGTCCTCCAGCAGGCGCGTTGAAACCGACTTACCTGCATTTCGCGAGTTCTGACAGCCCAACTAGGTCGTCTCACTATTGTGGGCTATCACCAAGAAACAATCAATCACGAGCAAGACACGCCATTGCCCGGCATAAAATTTGCACAGTTTGCTACGAAAAAAGTAGCAAACTATTCATCCTTCTCCCCGGCTTCGTATAAAGCCTCGCGCCCCATTCGGTCCATCACCAGCTCTGCCGTCCACGGCAACATGAGCGAGCCGCAGCGGCTATCACGGTAAAGGCGCTCCAGTGGCAGATGCTTCATCATGCTCTGGCCGCCGCAGGTGCGGATGGCTAAACGGGCGATGTCGTTCGCGCCTTCCATCACACTGTAGTGCGCCGCATACAGGCGCAGCTTTTCGTCTTTACTGGGGTTGGGTTTGGCCTCAAGGATCGTTCGCAGAAAAATGCTGCGCATGTTTTCCAACTGAATCCGCATTTGCGCGACGGCGATTTGCTTGGTCGGGTACTGGCGGCGCTTCACCGGCGGCTCGCCTGGCACTTCTCCGCGCAAATACTTCACCGTGAAATCGTAGGCCGCATTAGCGATGCCCAAGTAGGTGGGCGCGAGCGTGAAAAACATGGCTGGCCATGTTTGTGCGGCTTTGAAATACACGCCGCGTGGCATGAGCTGCTCATCATCTGGCACGAACACATCTTTGAACGTGAGATTGCGGCTGACCGTGCCGCGCATGCCCATCGGATTCCACTCGCCGCTGATCGTGAGGCCTCCACTTGTTGCTGGCACGGCAATGTAGAGCGTGTCGCGGGGATCGGGATTTTTGCCTTCGATGTCTTCGGTGCAAAGGATGCCGTAATAATCGGCCGCGCCCGAGAGCGATGCCCAGATTTTCTGCCAATGATGACCCAGCCGCTCACGCCGCCCTGCACGCTTTTGCGAGCTGAGGTGCTAAAAGGTGCCCGGCCTGCGGCAGCGGCTGTGCCTTCGCTGAAGGGTTGTGCATACAACGCGCCTTCATTCACGATGCGCTTGAAATACAGCGGGCGACGCGCATGATGCTCTGCTTGCTGTTCTGCGCTCAGGTCAATGCCATCAGACAGTACACCCGTCCACATGGTGGAGCAGATGTGCATGTTGAGTGTGAGCGCGGTCGCGCCGCAGTAGCGGCCAATTTCTGCCGCCGTCATCATGTAGGTCGTGTAATCCGCACCCAAACCGCCATGCGCTTGCGGGATGCACATGCGCAAGAGGCCGGCTTGGCGCATGTCATCGTAGTTGGCCAGCGGGAAGGTGGCCGTTTCATCCCACTGCGCGGCGCGGGGGGCGAAAAGTTCTTTGCCCAGATCCTTGGCTTTTGTCAGTAGCTCTTTCTGGAGTGCTGTGAAATAGGTATCGCCAACCGAGGGTGTGAAATCTAGCGTGCTCATATTGGCATGTTAGCGTGAAACTTCATGTTTCCGTTAACTCACAATTGGCGTATGCAACAAGTGATTGTCAGATCGATATCAATTCAATAGCACTATGCGCAATGAACATGCCGGCAATCAGCCCAAATCGCCTAAATTCTGTTTTCTTCAACTGCGTGGCAAGCTATCCGAATCCCCTTGAGATCAATGAGATTGGGTCGCTCGGTTTTGCAGCGGTCATTGGCATGTGGGCAACGGGGGTGGAAGGCGCAACCGCTCGGTGGGTTGAGCGGGTTGGGCACTTCACCTTGCACCGGCGTACGCGCCCTGCCAGTGTCGTGCATCTTGGGAATCGCGTCCAGCAGCATGCGGGTGTACGGGTGCTGGGGGTTGGAAAACAGCTGTGTTTTGTCGGCCAGTTCTACCAAACGTCCCAGATACATCACGCCCACCTGATCGCTCACATGACGCACCACCGCGAGATTGTGGCTGATGAAGAGATACGTGAGCCCCTGCTCTTTTTGTAGCTTCTTCATGATGTTGAGCACCTGCGCCTGCACGCTCACATCCAGCGCACTGGTGGGCTCGTCGCACACAAGAAATTCAGGCTGCGTGGCCAAAGCACGCGCAATCGAAATACGCTGGCGCTGGCCGCCGGAGAACTGGTGCGGATACTTCACCATGTCCAGCGGGCTCAATCCCACGGACTTGAGCAGCTCGCCCACGCGGGTTGCAAGCTGCTGGGCATCGGTGATCAGGCCATGCTCCTTGAGCGGCTCGCCTACGATATCGCCCACCGTCCAGCGTGGATTCAGGCTGGCATACGGGTCTTGGAAAATCATCTGGATTCGCTCACGCAGCTTGCGGCTGCCAGCACCCTTGTAGGTGGCCAGCGCATCGAGCGCGTCAAACTCAAAGCTGCCGCGCGAGGGCGTGTACAGCCCCACCATCATGCGCGCCACCGTGCTCTTGCCGCAGCCCGATTCGCCAACCAGAGCCAGCGTTTTGCCTTTTTCAATTTCAAAACTCACGCCATCAACGGCTTTGAGAAAGAGTTTCGGCTTGCGCTCCACCACGCGGTTGAGCCAAGGCGGCGACACATCAAAGGTCATCGCTAGGTCGTTGACTTTCACAAGGGCCTGCGCGCTCATGCTGCGTCTCCTGCGTGAAGCCAGCAAGCGGCCCGAGTAGCTCCAGCTTGCATCAAATCGGGGCGATCTAATTTGCAGCGATCAAAGGTCTTGGTACAGCGAGGGTTGAAGGCGCAG
>JBJTSL010000213.1:0-3383 GCA_046076625.1 Allobrachymonas sp. | reverse complement strand
GCTCATTGTAGAGCGCCCTAGAAAACGGAGAGGGGCATGCTTAGTGCTTGTGCGCACCGTGGCCGCTCATGTCTTTGCCGGGCGCAGAGCCGGGCGCGCGCGCGGCGACAGGCACTTTAAGTTCCACTTTGCTTTGTTCGCCCTTGGAATTGGCAAACGTGAGCGTGAGCGGCACTTGAAAATCTGCTTTGAGCGACTGCTTCAAATCGAGCAACATGATGTGATAACCGCCGGGTTTGAGTTCAACGGCTTTGCCAGCGGGCAGCTCTAGGCCACCTTTGACTTCAGCCATTTTCATGACCGAGCCTTCCATCTTCATCTCATGCACTTCGCCGACTTTGGCAACGGGAGACGAGACGGCCACGAGCTTCATCGCGGCAGGCGCGGTGAGTTTCATGAAACCGCCCGTGCCGCTTTGGCCTTCCACCGCGGTGCGAATCCATGCGCCTTCGATTTTCACATCAGCGGCGGTTTGCGCCATGATTTGTGAGCAAAATAGGGCGATAGCCAGCAAGAATGCTGCGCGAAGTGCTATTGATTTAAGAGTGATCATGCTGTTAGCTTTCTGCATAAAAAGTGACTAGTGTTTGTGGCCAGCGTGTGGGTTGGCTGGTGTATTGGCCGTTGGAGCGGCAGAGGTTGAAGAAGTTGCAGCGCTTGCAGGCGGGATCACGTTGAGCAGAGCCGCTGGATACTTCAAACCCCGTGTGCTGATGCCGCTGGCGGGAATTTCTGTCCATGGGTTGCTACCCTGTTTTGCACCGTCTTGACACAACTGCGTGACTTTGAACCACGCCGCGCCTGCTGGCATGGCAGCACGGCCACGCACAATGAATTCGTCGTATTCGCTGTCTCTGAGCGCGAATTCTGGTGACCTTACTGTCCACACGATTTCTGTGGTGTCTTCCGTGACGGGTTTGCCGTGGTTGTCGTAGGGTGTGGCGAGCTTTTCCGCTTTGGTAGCGATCGTCCAGCCCGCTTTGGGCATGGGTTTCGCACCTTGAAAGCCAGCAGGCAGTTGCACACGAATTGCCGTGGTGGGAAGGCCTTCGCAGCCATGACCTACGCGCAGTACGGCTTTGTACATGGCATTGGCATCAACTTGTTGCTGCTCCAGGGTGACGTGCGCGTAGCTGTGTGCAGCAATGCTCAAGAGGGCGCTGAGCGCGACGAGACGGGTGTTCAAATGAGTTTTCATGATGTATTTGGGAATAAGTCAGCGTTGAGATGCGGGGTGTGAATGAGTCTGTGCAGGGGAATGGGCGTGTGTGGGTACGGTATGACCGCCCGGACCATGCGCACTGTGGGCACCATGATGACCATGCGATTTCGACAACTCAAACACGCGGTCGCCATAGGCCAACACATCGCGCGTTAAATCGCCCCATTGAATCGAGGTGATGCGGGCAATTACCTGATAGCTGCCTTGCCCATTGGGCTTGGCAACCACGGCTTCGCCTTCTTCAAGCTGCATGCCCAGCCCCATTTGCGGGCTGAACAAATGCCCAACGATGACGCGATTCATGCCCGGTGCCGGTACTTGTGCAAGCGCCGTTTTCAAGCGTTCACCCAGCTGCTGCATCGAGCCCGAAGAGGCCAGCAGATCACGGTTGAGAACCAGCGGAAAACCGTTGGTGCCAAAGGCCAACTCTGCCGTTTCTTTAGTGCGGCAATAGGGGCTGTACTCCACCTTATCCACAGGTGGCAGTTTGAGAAAGCCCCAAGCGCGCCCAATCTCCCGAGCGGTTTCTTTGCCAGCGGGCGAGAGTGTGCGCTGCTGATCGCAATTGCTCTCGTTGACTTCATGGGCTGCGATCTTGTCTGTGCCCAGTGCATGCGTTTTGGCATGCCGCATGAAGATCACCACGCCGCCTGCACGCATGGCGCGATAGGCTTCGTAGATGTGGGCAGGGCCATGGGTGTGGGCGTGGAGGCCGCCTGTCGCAGGTAAAGGTGTATGCGCCGCGGCTGCAGGTTGATGTGCAGCATCAGGGCGTGCCGAGGATTGGCTCCATGCAGCAAAAGAGCAAGCAGCGCCAAAGGTTAGCGCAAAGATGTATCGTTTCATTGAAGTATTCCATGGAAATTCCGACCGAGGCCGGCATGGATACTGCGCAGCCTGCTATTGTTTTTGAAGCGAGAAGGAATGAACTGGAGGCCCGCGTGCAGGCAATGGGGGCTGCGTCAGCGCCGCAAGAACGGCAGCAGGCGTGGGCTCGGTGGCATAAGCCAGATCGGAGCGGAATATTGGGGGGGTTACAGAGGGAGGCGGCGCACTGGTTTGAGCGCACAGTGCACATGGCAAGCTGTGGGTGCTGTCTACAGCTTCGCCGTCGCTGCTCTTGATCAACAGTTTCATGGTGCTACCAGCGCCGCAGAGCAATTCAATGCTTTGCGGTTTGAGCAGCGGAGAAGCCGTCGCGACACCCACGGCCAACATGAAGCAGGCCAGCACAAAGCGGCGCAGCCAAGAGGCACGAATCTTTGTCAGAAATGAGGTGGGTGAGTGGGAGGTCACAATTGCATCAAGTCAGAAAAAAACCACGCTTGTCTTCACAGGCGTGGTTTTTTGCCTCAGCGGAAACTGATCCGAATCAATACATCTTCGGTGGCAGTTGCATGCTGCGCACGCGCTTGTAGTGGCGCTTCACAGCAGCCGACTTCTTGCGCTTGCGCTCAGCGGTGGGCTTCTCATAAAACTCGCGGGCGCGCAGGTCGGTGAGCAAGCCAAGTTTCTCGATGGTGCGCTTAAAACGGCGCAGAGCCACTTCATAAGGCTCAGTGTCTTTAACACGAATAAGTGTCATTGCAAATAAATTCCAAATTGCGGGCAGGTGATCAATCTGCCCTGATGTTCCCGCCAAAAGTGAATGTGATCGGCTGGCAGGTTTTACCGGTAAGCCCAAGAGTATAACTCGTCGCTACTGCGGGTTCAAGCGCTTAAAAATCGGTACAGATTACGCAGCATGCCCGCCGTCGCGCCCCAAATGAAGCGCTCTTGTCCTGTCTGTGTATCCAGCCAAGGCATAGAAAACCATTCACGGCGATGGCCTTGGAATTCAAATTCATGGCGTGCATGGTGCGCAGGGTTCATGAGAAATACCAGCGGCACTTCAAACACATCAGCGACCTCCGCCGGATTGGCCTGCAAACTGAAGCCCGGCTGCACGGTGGCCACCACGGGTGTGATGTGAAACGCCGTACCGGTGACATAGCGCGGCAAGCTCCCCAAAACACTCACATGCTCCGGCAGTAGCCCCACCTCCTCCTGCGCCTCACGCAAAGCGGCTTGGTTTGCTGTTTCCCCCGCATCCACCTTGCCGCCGGCGAAGGCGATTTGGCCGGAATGCGTGGAGAGCGTATCCGTGCGCTGCGTGAGAAGC
>JBJTSL010000212.1:0-4073 GCA_046076625.1 Allobrachymonas sp. | reverse complement strand
TGTGGCCGCCCACGATCAAATCAATGCCTTTGACCTGCCGCGCCATCTCTACGTCACCCGGCGCATTCACGCCGCTTTTGCCGTCGGTGTAGTGCCCCATATGCGTCGCTGCGATCACGACATGCGCTTGTTTGCGCAGTTCGGGCACGAGTTTTGCGGCTTCGTCAGCTGGTTTACGAAATTCGAGCATGCCGGTGTTAGCCGGGTCGGTCATCTTCTTGGTATCGTCCGTGGTGAGCCCCATCACGGCAATTTTCAAACCACCGCGATCAAACATTTCAAATGGCTTATAAAGCCGCTGGCCATCCTTGTAGATGTTGGCCGAGATCATGGGGAAGCCAGCCCACTGCATTTGCTTGGCCAGCACGGGCAGGGGTTTGTCAAACTCATGGTTACCCAGCGCCATCGCGTCGTAGCCAATGAGCTTCATGCCTTTGAAATCAGGCTCGGCATCTTGCGTGTCGCTCTCGGGGATGCCAGTGTTCACATCGCCGCCATCGAGCAGCAGGGTATGGCCGCCAGCGGCTTTGACTTCCGCTCGAATGCCGTCAATCAGCGTTTTACGCGCTGCCAAACCCAGCTCGCCATCGTTGTTTTTCCAAAAGCGGCCATGGTGATCATTGGTGTGCAACACCGTGAGCTTGACCGGCCCGCTGACTTGACCGGGACCGGAGGCGCAAGAGGCCAATGTGGCAACAGCAAGAATGGAAAGCGTGATGTTCAGGGCGCGCATGTGAATCTCCAAGACAAGGAATTCAGTATATCAATGCGCCACCAGCTTCACCATACTTGCAAAACTGAAAAACGCCAGTACCGTGCTCACCAAAATGATGCGTGCAATGCGCCCATTGTTGGCTTCAAATTTTTCAGCAAGCAGTGAAACATTCGAAGCAGAAGGCAATGCCGCCACGAGCACGATCACGCTCAGCGCAAACGGATCAAGCGGCATGCCAAGCTTCATAGCTGCGCTACCGACAAGCAGTACCAAAATAGGATGCAAAAGCAACTTGAGCATGGCCAGCGGTACGTAGTCCACCACCGGCACATGGGGTGCATGGCCATCACGAGCTAGCATTTGCGAGCGCGCGAGCACCGCGCCAATCGTAAACAGCGCCACGGGCGAGGCTGCGTCAGCCAGTAGGCCAATCGTTTGCATCACGGGCTGAGGGAGTTTGAGTTGCAGCCAAGAGGCGAGCGCCCCCGTCAGAATCGCCCAAGGCATCGGGTTTGCTGCCACGCCCTTGAGCGCGTTTTTTGCCGCTTGCATGGCTCCGCCCTGTTGCCCCGAGCCGAGGCGAGACAGCGCGATGCACAGCGAGGTGGTGATCACCAGATCCACCACAATCGTCACAATCGCCGGCCCCGCCGCACGCGAGCCCAAGAGCGCCACCAGCAGCGGAATGCCCATGAAGCCGGTATTCGGAAATGCCGCCACCAAAGCGCCAAAGGCTGCATCGTTCCAATTCGTGCGGCTCGATAGCGTCATTGCCATGCTGAACGCCACCATGGTGAGCGCACACAGCAAATACACGGCAAATACCGTACCGTCAAGCAGCTGGGCAATCGGCGTGGAGCTGCCAAAGCGATACAGCATGCAAGGCAGGGCGAAATAAAGCACAAAGCCGTTCAGGCCAGGAATCGCCGCCAGCGGTAAGAAGCCTCGCTTTGCAGCGATGTAGCCTGCTAGCACGAGCGCGAAGAACGGAAAAGTGACGAACAGGATTTGAAGCACGCAGCCATTGTCTCAGCTTGCGCCTGCTGCTGGATTGCAAGGAGCTGACGCAAGACAATCCCAACAGGGCACTGGGGCAATGCACATTTGGCTACGATGCGCCATGCCCATTCATTCGACTCAGCCTCTCAGCAGCGAACTCGGCTTCAAAAAAACGGGTGAACGTGAAGCGATCCCCACGCTGCAACACGCTCGCATTTTCGCCACCAGTAAAACTTATGGCTGGGATGGCATCTATGCCGAAGTGGGGGAGAACCAAGGCTGGCATGTGGAAGACATGACGCCTGTGGGGCATTACATTGCGATTTCGCGCTATACCGAGGATTTTCATTTCAAGGTGCGCGATGCGGCGGGGAAGTGGCAGCCCGTGGTGATGCCGCCGGGCTCGCTTTGGATTCAGCCCGCCAATCAAGCCTTTAGTTTTGATGTGCAAACGATGGCACGGTGGTGTGGTGTGATCGTGCAGCCGGCCAAACTCAAGGCCTTGATTGGCACGGAGTCGGCGGTGGAATCGGTGATTGGTTTGCAAGATGAAATTCTCGGTTCGGCCATGAAAGCGATTTGCGCGGAAGTGTTGCAAGGCGGCATCTCAGGCGCGAAGTTTGCTGACGGGATGCTCACGGTGATTGCGACGCAACTGCTGCGCCTCTTCGGCGCGGCGAATGTTGCGCCCAAGGGCGGCATCACGGGGCGGCAGCTTCGCTTGGTGATGGATTTTGTGGATACACATTTAGAACGTGAAATTGCGGTGGCACAACTCGCTGGAGTGATCAACTTGAGCGAGGCGCATTTCTCGCGCGCTTTCAAACAAACCGCAGGTCTGTCACCTCACAAATTCATCACCGAGCGACGGCTTGAGCGCAGCAAGCGCCTGCTGGCGGATACGCAAGATTCCATCATTCAAATCGCTCTGGCCTGCGGCTTTTCTGATCAAGCGCATTTCGCGCGCAGCTTTTCACAAGCCTACGGCACCTCGCCTTCGGCGCTGCGAAAGACCTTTTCCTAAATCATCTTGTTTCATGTGCTATTGAATAAATAGCACTTGTCGCATATTTCATGCCGGGTAGACCCTGTCTTTCCTTAAAATTTGTGAACTCGAATCCCATCCTAAGCAAGCGCAGGATTCTTCAAACCTAGCAGTTTTTGACAAGTCCAGAACTCCCGAAAAGCGAACAATTCACTCCATCGCAGCAAGGCAAACAAACTCACAAACAGGAAATGAGAGCAAGTCAGTCAAGCGGCGACAGTTTTCAAATTGTTTAACCTTTCTTCGGAGTTCATCATGTCATCAGTCTTCAAAACCATCGCCGTTGCTGCTGCTCTCGTTGCAGGCTCAGCCACCGTTCTTGCCGACGGCAAGACCTATCGCATGGAGCGCGTCAGCTTCACATCGGGCGGCGAAACACTCGTAGGTCACTTGTATCTGCCCAAAGAGGCCAGCGGCGCCAACAAAATGCCCGCAGCCGTCGTCACCGGCGCATGGATGACGATCAAAGAGCAAATGTCTGGCCGCTATGCGCAGGAACTGGCCGAGCGCGGCGTGATCGCTCTGGCTTTTGACTTCCGCAATTGGGGCGAGAGCGGTGGCAAAGAGCGTGCGCTGGAGAACCCAGCAAAGAAAACCGCCGACATTCGCGCTGCCGTCGAATTCTTGCAAGCGCGCGCTGAAGTCGATGCGCAGCGCTTGGGTGGCTTGGGCGTTTGCGCCAGCGCGGGCTACATGGCCGCAGCCGCGAGCAACACACCCGCCATCAAAAGTGTGTCCTTCGTGGCACCTTGGCTGCACGATTCAAAGATCGTCGATGCCGTGTATGGCGGCAGCGCCTCGGTGAACAACTTGATTGCCGCCAGCCAAACAGCGCAGCAAAAGTTCAAGGCCAGCGGTGAGCTCACCCTGTTGCCCGCTGCGAGCACCTCCGACAAGAGCGCTGTGATGTTCAACGTGCCTTACTACACCGAGCCCGCCCGCGGCATGATTGCCAAATGGGAAAACAAGTTCAACGTTGCCTCCTGGGAAGGCTGGCTCAAGTTCGACTCAATGCCTTATGCCCCACGCATCAGCCAACCCGTGTTGATGGTGCACAGCGAAGCAGCTGCCATCCCGCACGGCGCCAAGCAGTTCTTCTCTGGCGTGAATGCGCCCAAGCACGAGAAGTGGATTGCGAATACTTCGCAGTTTGATTTTTACGATGGCGCAGTGGTTGAGAGAGCAGCTGACGCTGTGGCGGCACATCTCAAATCCGCAGGCCGTGATCTCGTCGCAGCCAAGTAATTTGCAGCGTTAATCAGTTTCATTTTCTTGAGGATTTTCATCATGAGCAACATCAAATCCATCTTCGCA
>JBJTSL010000211.1:0-2798 GCA_046076625.1 Allobrachymonas sp. | reverse complement strand
CCAGTTGGCTGGTGTGTGGCTGTGCAGTGGGCGTTTGTTTGTATGCTTGGGCTACCACATTTCATGGCGGGCAATCATTACCTGCAACGCTGTTGACTTGGGGTTGGTGTTGTGCTGCCATCATGAGTGCAGTGATGGGCTTGTGGCAATTTTCTGGCGGGGCGGGGCTTGATGCACGATGGATTGCTACTTCACCAAATCATGAGGTGTACGCAAACTTGCGCCAACGAAATCAATTGGCGACGCTCCTCGTTATGGGGGCGGTGATTTTGGCTTGGTATATCTCGCATTCAGAGCAATCCAAGCGATACCTAGCTTGGTGTGCCATGAGTTTGCTGATGACCTGTTTGGCCGCCACAGCATCGCGTACGGGCGCTGTTCAACTTGCGGTGTTGATACTGGTGATGATGGCTGCGCGTTCTGCAGGGCATCGAGCTTTGTTAAGGGTCAGTATAGGGGTCTTGCTGCTGTATCTAGTTGCGTTGATCGTTATGCCGTGGCTGTCAGAAGCGCTAGGTCACACCAACAGCGGCCTGCTCTCCCGCTTGGAAGACCCCAATGCGTTTTCTCGTATCGCCCTGTGGAACAACGTGATCGAGTTGATTGCGCAGTCACCTTGGACTGGCCATGGTTGGCGGTCGTTGGCTTATGCGCATTACAGCACTGAGTTTTCTGGGCAGCGCTTTATGGAGATGCTGGACAACGCGCACAACTTGCCGCTTCACTTGGCGGTGGAGTTGGGGATGCCCGTGGCGGTGTTGTTTTGTGTACTCGTGGGGTGGTTGGTATACAAGGGCAGGCCTTGGGCAGAGACACGGCCCGAGCGCTTGATGGCTTGGGGCATTTTGATGGTGATCGGGATTCACAGCATGGTGGAGTATCCGTTGTGGTACGGGCCGTTTTTTCTCACAGCGCTCCTCTGCGCGATGATTCTGCTGCAAGGCTGGTCGCGGGATTGGATGCAACAATCATCTCTCGCCGGCACAAAATCTGCGCAATACGCTACGCAATTAATAGCAATTGCATTGCTTGCCTTTACCGCATTCGCAGCCTTTGACTACCACCGCGTGAGCCAAATTTACTTGCAACCCGATGAGCGTAGCTCTTGGTATGCGAATGATGCCTTGGGTGCGGCACAAAAATCTGTGCTCTTTCAAAGTCATGCGAAGTTTGCGGAATTGGTGATCACACCGCTGTCGCGCGCCAGTGCGCCTCGGGTGCTGCAGCTCTCTAGCGAGCTGGTGCATTGGTCACCCGAGCCGCGTGTGATTGAAAAGCTGATTGAGTCAGCGGTGATCATGGGGCTGGATGATCTGGCGGCGTTTCACCTGAAGCGTTATCGAGTGGCTTATCCGCAAGCATATGCGGCATGGCGTGCCCAGTCGGCTACCAACGTGCTTTGACCCTGCTGTAGGCGTTGTCACCGATCAAACGATGCATCGCAGGAGTTGGATGGCGGTCATCGGCGAAAAGGAAGCTGTTGTAGTTGGTGTTGGCATTGGCCGTGGTACAGGTGGTGGTGTTGAACGTGCCGCTGGGGCAGGCGGATCCTGTGGCCACGCCGCTGGATCCGAGGTAGCTGGTGGGCGAGGTGTGCACCAGATTGACATAGGCTTCGGTGTCAATCAGCAACATGCTGCTGGACACATCGGCCAAGGCGATTTTCAGCGCATCATTGAAGGCGCGGGTCGCGCTGCTGAGCTCGGTGGTTCGGCTGGCCGCTGTGGCAAACGGCGTCTTGCCGGCATCCATGGTATTGGAGAGCACCAGACGCTTGCAGCCGGCGGCAGTCAGGCGGCGCGCTTGGGTGGCGAGCGCTTTGCCGGCCAGGTCTGCCGCGGTGTTCAGCGCACTGCCCGTGAGCGAACCTGCCAGAGCCAGCAACTCGGAGATACCGGCATCAAGCACCAGGACATCGCTGCTGCCAATGCTGTTGTCGGCCAGAAAGGCCGTGATTTGGTCGGCCATGGAGTTGGCTGCGGTGTCGATACGCGCACCGCCTTGCGCATAGCCTAGGCCACCTGCGGCTTGGGCGCTGATGGTTTTGCCATAGCGGGCGGCCAATTGCGCCACCCAAACGTTCGTGCTGCCATCGTTGACCGTGAAGCGATTGCCCCCGGCGGTTTGCCCCAGGTCAGACCAGCCATCGCCGAAACTCACAAAGCGTGTCGGCACGAGGGGCTCAAAAGTGGAGCCTGAGCCGCATGCGGCCAGCAGCGAGGCTGTGCCCGCAGCGCCCAAGGCGTTCAAGGCTTGTCGGCGAGAAAGGGAGAAGCGGGAAGCAATCATGGAGGCACTCATCAATAAACAGGCTCTATCTTAACGGCTACGCTGCTGCCAGCGTTTCTTCGTGGGTGTCAGTTTGAGGCACGCTGCAATCGGTCGCGCACGCCGTCCCAAGCACTGTCGCTGGGCACATTCTCTACCCAGATCAACTTCACTTCACTCGCATCGAATTCGCGCAAGACAGCAAAAAGCTGCTGCGCAGTGGCCAACGCATCGTCGGGCATGCGGCGCACGATTAGCGAATTGGACGCAATCTTCAAGGCGCTGCGCGCATAGACGGCGATGTGTTTGGCTTCTGCGCCCAACACATTGAGCGCGGTTTGCAGCGCTTGAGCATCCATCAGACGCAGTGGCGCACGCGGGGCATAGTGCGATTCGAGCATGCCTGAAGCACGCGGCGCAGCAGGCAAACCTGATGCATTTTTGGCATTTTGCCGGCGTAAAATCTGCGCAACATGCTCATCATTTGATAGCAATTCACGCCCCAGCGCAGCTTCAATCTGAGCCTTGGT
>JBJTSL010000210.1:0-18308 GCA_046076625.1 Allobrachymonas sp. | reverse complement strand
GCGAAGGCTTCGTTGACTTCCCAGAGCTGCACGTCTTTGACGCTCCAGCCGGCTTTGGCCAGCGCCTTTTGCGTGGCGCCCACGGGGGCGGTGGTGAACCAATTGGGTTCTTGGGCGTGCATCGCGTGGCTCACAATTTTTGCCAGTGGCTTGCAGCCGAGCTTGGCGGCGGTGCTGGCCCGCATCATCACCAAAGCGGCTGCGCCATCGTTGATGGAGGAGCTGGACGCTGCGGTAATCGTGCCGTCTTTCTTGAAGGCGGGCTTGAGTGTGGCGATCTTGTCTATTTTTGCCTTGAGGGGGCCTTCGTCCACTTCAATCACTGTTTCTCCAGAGCGATTCTTGACGGTGACCGACGTGATTTCTTCCTTGAATGCTCCTGATTTTGTAGCGGCTTGCGCGCGCTCTACGCTGGCAATGGCGAATTCATCCTGTGCTTCGCGGCTGAATTTGTATTTGTCCGCACACTCTTCGCCAAACGTGCCCATGGCTCGGCCCGGCTCATAAGCGTCTTCCAAACCATCGAGCATCATGTGGTCATAAATGCGGTCATGCCCGATGCGGATGCCGCTACGACCTTTAAGGAGTAAATGCGGTGCATTCGTCATACTCTCCATACCGCCTGCCACCATCACATCCACAGAGCCAGAGATGAGCATGTCGTGCGCAAACATGGCCGCGCGCATGCCTGAGCCGCACATTTTGGAGAGCGTCACAGCGCCAGCTCCCTTGGGCAAACCGCCTTTGAAAGCGGCTTGGCGCGCAGGCGCTTGGCCTTGACCGGCCATCAGGCAGTTGCCAAATAAGACTTCGTTGACCGCATCGGGCGATACGCCCGCGCGCTGGACAGCCGCTTTGATGGCTGCACCGCCCAAATCATGCGCTGCGAGTGAGGCGAAATCCCCTTGGAAAGCGCCCATGGATGTGCGCGCAGCAGAAACGATGACGATGGGGTCTTGCATGATGACTTTCTTTCACAAAGTGAGTGGCGGCGCATTGACTTCAAACAACCGAAAAGATGACAATTTCTAGCTTACTTGATTTCATGGAATCGCGTCGTGGATACGTGAAATAACGTAATTGATGACCCACGCTGTCAATCAAGTTCATTCAGGCAAGACGGCGTGTGGCTTTTTCCACATCTTTACAACATCTCCCCTGTTTGTGGGATTTTGAACCGAATGGGTGACGATATAATCAGTAGCCTTGCTGCGTTTGCATCAAGGCTTTTTCTTTTCATGACCCCAACTCCTTTCACGGCCGCCCCATCGAACAATTTGGTTGAACTCCACAACGTCGAGTTCGGCTACGGTGCGGGTCGCAAAATTCTGGATGGTGTCAGCCTGAGCATTGAGCGAGGTAAGGTCACAGCACTCATGGGCGCTTCGGGCGGCGGCAAAACCACCGTGCTGCGCTTGATTGGCGGACAGGTCAAGGCGCAAGCTGGGCAAGTCCTGTTTGAAGGGCAAGACATTGGCTCGCTCGATCAAACGCAGCTGTATTCTGTGCGCAGGCGAATGGGTATGCTGTTTCAGTTTGGCGCGATTTTTTCGGATCTTTCTGCTTTTGAAAATGTGGCTTTCCCGTTGCGCGAGCTCACCCATCTTTCAGAGCCGATGATTCGCGACATTGTGCTCATGAAATTGCATGCCGTGGGCTTGCGCGGGGCGCGGGATTTGATGCCCAGCGAGCTCTCAGGCGGCATGGCGCGCCGTGTGGCGCTGGCGCGGGCGATGGCGCTTGACCCTGAATTGGTGATGTATGACGAACCGTTTGCAGGGCTCGACCCGATCTCCTTGGGCACCTCGGGCCAACTGATTCGCCAACTCAATGATGCCTTGGGCATCACCAGCATCATCGTCTCCCATGATTTGGAAGAGACCTTTCTCATTGCAGATCGCGTGATTATTTTGGCCAACGGCAAAATTGCCGCGCAAGGCACCCCCGAAGAGGTCAAGCACAGTGCAGACCCGTTGGTGCATCAGTTTGTCAATGCCAAGGCGGATGGGCCAGTGAAGTTTCACTATCCCGGTGCCAGCGTTGAGGAAGATTTTGGCTCGGGCATCAAGATGGGGGGGAGCCAATGAACTGGCTCAATCCCTCTGAGATCGGCTTTGCTGTGCGCAGTCAGCTTGCGACGATAGGCTTCGCTGCACGGCTGTTTTGGCGCTTGCTCAGCTTGGCTGGCAGCAGCTTCAAAAGGCTGGGCTTGGTGCGCGACCAGGTTCATTTTTTGGGCATTTATTCGCTGCTGATCATTACCGTCAGTGGCCTGTTTGTGGGCTTCGTGCTCGGTTTGCAGGGCTATTACACCCTGCAGCGCTATGGCTCATCGGAGGCTCTGGGTCTGCTTGTGGCACTGAGCTTGGTGCGGGAACTGGGGCCCGTGGTCACGGCTCTGCTGTTTGCAGGCCGCGCGGGCACGGCGCTGACCGCGGAAGTGGGCATCATGAAGCGCGATGAAGTGTTGGCCTACATGGAGATGAGTGCAATCGATCCGATTCGCCGCATACTTGCGCCGCGCTTTTGGGGTGGTGTGATCGCCATGCCGATTCTGGCAGCGGTGTTCAGCGCAGTGGGGATTTTAGGCGGCTACGTCGTGGGGGTGTTGATGATTGGTGTGGATGGCGGTTCGTTTTGGAGCCAGATGCAAGGCGGCGTGGATGTGTGGCGCGATGTGGGCAATGGCATCGTGAAAAGCATCGTGTTTGGTATCGCCGTCACCTTCATCGCGCTGCTGCAAGGATACGAAGCGCAGCCCACGCCCGAGGGCGTCTCGCGTGCCACCACGCGCACCGTGGTGATGGGTAGCTTGGCAGTGTTGGGGCTGGATTTCATGCTCACAGCCATGATGTTTTCAATCTAAGCTTTGGAGAACAGAGATGCAACGCTCTAAAAATGATCTGTGGGTCGGCCTGTTCGTGCTGATCGGTGCGGCGGCTGTGTTGTTTTTGGCTTTGAAGTCAGCCAATCTGCTCAGCCTGAACTTTGATTCTGTCTATCGCGTGACTGCCAAGTTCGACAACATCGGTGGCCTCAAAGCGGGTGCGGCGGTCAAAAGCGCCGGTGTGGTCGTGGGGCGTGTGGAATCCATCACGTTTGATGACAAAACGTACCAAGCCCGCGCCACACTGGCGATGCAAAGCAAGTACGCCTTTCCCAAAGACAGCTCACTTAAAATATTGACCAGTGGCCTGCTGGGCGAGCAGTATGTAGGCATGGAAGCGGGGGCAGAAGAGAAAAATCTGTCACCGGGCGACACCATCAAAACCACACAATCTGCGGTGATCTTGGAAAATCTGATTTCGCAGTTTCTGTTCAGCAAAGCTTCAGAGGGTGGGTCTTCAACGACCAATGGGACGAAAAAATAAATTGAGTTTATGCCTTACATTACTATCAATTCAATAGCAAGAAACGAAGGTTTCATGCCGGCGAAAGTCTTCTTTTGCCTGTTTTTCGCACTTTCAATGACCGCCTGCGCGACTGGGCCAGCCGCCAACCCCACCGATCCACTTGAGCCTTTCAATCGCCGCATGTTTGCCATCAACGAAGGCGTGGACAAGGCGGTACTCAAGCCGGTGGCTGAAGGCTACCGCGCAGCAGTGCCTCGGCCCATGCGCACAGGTGTGAGCAATTTTTTCGACAATCTGGAAGATTTATGGTCTTCATTCAACGGTGTCTTGCAGTTGCGCCCGTTGATTGCCGCAGATAATTTCATGCGGTTCAGCGTGAATACCTTCTTCGGCTTGCGTGGCCTGTTGGATGTCGCCAGCGAAATGGGCATCGAGCGTCACAGTGAAGACCTAGGCAAAACACTGGGGCGTTGGGGCGTGCCGTCTGGCCCTTACCTGGTCATGCCGCTCTTTGGCCCAAGCACCGTGCGCGACGCCACCACCATCACCATTGAAAATAGCTACAACCCCGTCTCTAGGATTGACGACATCCCCACACGCAACAGCGCCACGGCGCTGCGCATCGTCGATACCCGCACGGGCCTGCTGCGCCTGACTGACATGCTGGACGACATGGCTCTGGACAAGTACAGCTTCTCACGCGATGCCTTCCTGCAAAAACGCCGCGCAGAAATCTACCGCCCTGGACAAGACAACGAAGATGACAAAGCAAGCGCCCCCTCTACATCTGCTGACAAAAAATGACTGTCTTCCAAACTCAGATGCCTTACGTTATCTCTGCAAGCCTTGCCGTTGCTGGGCGTTGAAAGTGATTCCATGAACCGTCGTTTTTTTGCTGCTGCGTCTGCATCTTTGATGCTGCTGGCCAGCACCCTGAGCTTTGCCCAAAGCGCAGAATCGCCCGATGCCTTTATCCGCCGCCTCTCGGTGGATGTACTGGACACCATCAAGGCCGATAAAGGCTTGCAGGGTGGTGATGTTTCCAAGATTTCTGCCTTGGTGGACAGCAAGATCATGCCCAACGTGAATTTCCAACGCATGACCGCCTCCGCCGTGGGCCGCTCATGGCGTACGGCCACGCCTGAGCAACAAAAGCGCTTGGAAGCAGAATTCAAAACCCTGCTGACGCGCACTTACTCTGGCGCGTTGGCCGAGGTGAAAGACCAAACGATTGCGATGCGCCCATTGCGCATGGCCGAAGGAGACACAGAAGTCACCGTGCGCACTGAAATCCGTGGCCGTGGTGACCCGATAGCCTTGGACTACCGTGTGGAAAAAGCAGGCAACGGCTGGAAGATTTACGACCTGAACGTGGCCAGCGTCTGGCTGGTCGAGACCTATCGCACGCAATTTGCGCAGGAAATCAACGCCAACGGAATTGACGGCTTGATTGCCAAATTGGCCGAGCGCAATAAAGGCCGCAAGGCCTGAGCGGTTGACCTCATGCTCGTCTTGCCTGCTGACATCACCCACGCTAACGCGCGCACCTGTGCCCACATGCTGGCGCAGGCCTTGCGTGGGCTCAACGCAGTGGTGGTGGCTGATGCCTCGGGCTTGCAGAAATTTGACTCTTCCGCGCTCGCGGTGCTTTTGGAATGCCGCCGCGAAGCCCAGCTTCTGAACAAAAGCTTCTCGGTGCGGGGTTTGCCCGAGCGGCTTCGTTCGCTGGCTGCGCTGTATGGTGTGGCGGAGCTCTTACCTGCTGCACCATGACACTTGATTGCGTTCACGGCCCTACAATATAGGGTTCATGACCATCGCTATCTCCGTCAACACTGTCACCAAGCGCTACGAAGGCGCACGTGGTAGCCTCACCGCCTTGCAAAACGTCAGCCTTCAGATTGAGGAAGGCGAATTTTTTGGTCTGCTAGGGCCTAATGGCGCGGGAAAAACCACGCTGATCAGCATCTTGGCAGGCTTGACGCGCGCCACCGAAGGCTCAATCACGGTTCACGGCCACGATGTGCAAAAAGACTACGCCGCCGCCCGCAAACAGCTGGGCGTGGTGCCGCAAGAGCTGGTGTTTGACCCATTTTTCAGCGTGCGCGAGTCGCTGCGCATTCAATCGGGCTATTTCGGCGTGAAAAACAACGAGGCTTGGATTGATGAGTTGCTGTATAGCTTGGGGCTGGCTGACAAGCAAGATGCCAATATGCGCCAGCTCTCGGGCGGCATGAAGCGGCGCGTCCTGGTCGCACAGGCCTTGGTGCATAAGCCGCCCGTGATCGTGCTTGATGAGCCCACGGCGGGCGTCGATGTGGAGCTGCGGCAAACGCTGTGGCAATTCATTGCCAAGTTGAATAAACAAGGCCACACGGTGCTGCTCACCACGCATTATCTGGAAGAAGCGGAGGCTTTGTGTGGCCGCATCGCCATGCTCAAAGCAGGTAAAGTGGTGGCGCTAGAAAAAACCTCCACCTTGCTCAAAGCCGCCTCATCGAATGTTTTGAGGTTCAAAATTGATAGCGAACTTCCCAATGATCTTGCCGGCAAAGCGCGAATTACAGGCCGAATGGTGCAGTTCCCCGCCCACAATGCACTGGAAATTGAGCATTACCTCGCCGCCGTTCGCAGTGCAGGTATTGAAGCGCAAGACGTCGAAATTCGCAAAGCCGATCTGGAAGATGTGTTCCTTGACGTGATGGGAGCATCGGCATGAGTTTGAGTACAAAGCTAAGCGGCTGGCAGACACTTTTTTATAAGGAAGTCCTGCGTTTCTGGAAAGTCGCTTTCCAAACCGTGGCCGCACCCATTCTGACTGCCGTACTTTACATGCTGATCTTCGGCCATGTGCTGGAGGACCATGTGAAGGTTTATGACACGATCGGCTACACCGCCTTCCTTGTGCCAGGCCTGGTGATGATGAGCGTGCTGCAAAACGCGTTTGCCAACAGCTCGTCCAGTCTCATCCAAAGCAAGATCATGGGCAATCTGGTTTTCTTGCTGCTCACACCGCTGTCGCATCGTTCGTGGTTTGTGGCCTATGTGGGCTCATCGGTGGCGCGTGGCTTGGCCGTTGGCTTGGGTGTTTTGGCCGTCACATGGTGGTTTGGCAAGCCGGGCATGGCTGCGCCGCTGTGGGCGCTGGTATTCGCAGTTCTTGGCGCTTCCATGTTGGGGGCACTTGGGCTGATTGCTGGTCTGTGGGCAGAAAAATTTGATCAAATGGCTGCGTTTCAGAACTTCATCATCATGCCGATGACCTTTCTCTCCGGCGTGTTCTATTCCATCCATTCCCTACCAGCATTTTGGCAAGGCGTGAGCCATCTCAATCCATTTTTCTACATGATTGACGGTTTTCGCTACGGTTTTTTCGGTATTGGCGATGTCTCTCCTTGGATGAGCTTAGGCGTCGTGGGTACGGCCTGCGCGGTGGTGAGCTTGATTGCTTTGCATTTGCTCAAAATTGGCTACAAGATTCGCGGATAAACATGAATTCAACCGAGCTTCAACAGATCATTCAATCGGAACTTCCTTGTCAACACATTGAGGTCGATGGCGATGGCCGCCACTGGAGCGCCGTGATCGTTTCGCCAGAATTCGAAGGCAAGCGCCTCATTCAACGCCATCAGCGCGTCTATGCCACGTTGGGCTCACGCATGCACACCGACGAGGTGCATGCGCTTTCGATGAAAACCTACACGCCCGCTGAGTGGGCTGCACAGAAAAGCTAAGTATGGACAAACTCATCATTCGCGGTGGCCGCCGCTTGCATGGCACGGTCACTATCTCTGGGGCAAAGAACGCTGCCTTGCCCGAACTCTGCGCATCGCTCCTGAGTGCTCAGCCCGTCACTCTGCGCAACGTACCTCAGCTGCAAGACGTGAACACCATGCTCAAGCTGATTCGCAACATGGGCGTCACTGCTGAGCGCGATGCGCAGGGCAATGTGGCCCTCAATGCAGGCGCGTTGAGCAGCCCAGAAGCACCCTATGAGCTGGTCAAAACCATGCGCGCCTCCGTGCTCGCGCTTGGCCCTTTGCTCGCACGCTTTGGCGAGGCAACGGTGTCATTGCCCGGTGGTTGCGCAATTGGCGCCCGCCCGGTGGATCAGCACATTAAAGGTATGCAGGCCATGGGCGCAGAGATCGTGGTGGAGCATGGCTACATGATCGCCAAGTTACCCAAGGGCTGGACGCGCCTGAAGGGTGCACGCATCACCACCGATATGGTGACCGTGACTGGCACGGAAAACTTCATGATGGCCGCAGCACTGGCCGAAGGTGAAACGGTATTGGAAAACGCGGCGCAAGAGCCCGAGATTCCTGACTTGGCCGAGATGCTGATCAAAATGGGGGCAAAGATTGAAGGGCACGGCACCAGCAAGATTCGCATTCAAGGCGTTGAGAAGTTGCATGGCTGTGACCATGCGGTGGTCGCTGATCGCATCGAGTGTGGTACTTTTCTCTGTGCAGTTGCGGCAGTGGGCGGGGATGTGGTGCTCACACATGGCCGCGCCGACCATCTCGATGCAGTGATCGACAAACTGCGTGATGCTGGCGCTGTCATCGAGGCGATTGAAGGCGGCATCAAGATCAGCGCCACGGGGCGTATGAAAGCCCAATCCTTCCGCACCACCGAATACCCCGGCTTTCCCACCGACATGCAAGCGCAGTTCATGGCGCTCAACTGCATCGCCCAAGGCACAAGTAAGGCCACAGAGACGATCTTTGAAAACCGTTTCATGCATGTGCCCGAACTGCAACGCATGGGTGCAAAGATTCAAATTGACGGCAAGATTGCTGTGATTGAAGGCATCGAGAGGCTCTCGGGTGCGAGCGTGATGGCGACCGATCTGCGTGCCTCGGCCTCATTGGTTATCGCAGGTCTCGTTGCCGACGGCGAAACGCTGGTGGATCGCATCTACCATCTTGACCGTGGCTATGACCGCATGGAAGAGAAGCTGCGCGGCATTGGCGCAGATATAGAGCGGATGAAATGATGATCACTCTCGCACTCTCAAAAGGCAGGATTTTTGACGATACGCTGCCGCTGTTGCGAGCCACGGGCATCGACGTCTTGGAAGACCCTGAAAAATCGCGCAAACTCATCCTCCCCACCTCGCGAGCCGATGTGCAAATCATCATGGTGCGTGCGAGTGATGTGCCCACCTATGTGCAATACGGTGGCGCGGATCTCGGAGTGGTCGGCAAAGACACGCTCCTTGAGACTGGCGTGCAGGGCCTGTATGTGCCGCTCGACCTCAAAATCGCCAAATGCCGCGTCAGCGTGGCCGTGCGCGAAGGTTTTGACTATGAAGCAGCCGTACGGCAAGGCTCACGCCTCAAAGTGGCGACCAAGTATGTGAACATCGCTCGCGAGTTTTTCGCCAGCAAAGGTGTTCACGTCGATCTCATCAAACTCTACGGCTCAATGGAGCTGGCGCCGCTCACAGGCATGGCCGATGCGATTGTCGATCTCGTCTCTACCGGCAGCACGCTCAAAGCAAATAAGCTGATCGAAGTGGAGCGCATTATGGAGATCAGCTCTCGCTTAGTGGTCAACCAAACCTCGCTGAAAACCAAACAGGCCGATCTCAAGCCCATCTTGGCGGCGTTTGAACAAGCTGTTTCCTGATCAACGAGATTACTATGGATTTAATAGCATCTGGCGCAGTATTTGCCTCGACTGATACCGACTTTGAGCAAAAATTCACGGCACGGCAACACGTCTCGCAAGAGGCCAACGATCGAATCACGCAGCAGGTGCGTGAGATTGTTTCCCAAGTGCAGATCCGAGGGGATGATGCTGTCTTAGAGTACACCGCGCGCTGGGATGGCATGAATGTGCAATCCATGAATGAACTTGAACTCAGCCAAGCAGAGCTGAAAGCAGCCTACGATGCATTGCCTGAAGTTCAACGCGACGCTTTATCCAAAGCTGCTGAACGTATCCGCCGGTATCACGAAGCTCAAAAGAAAGCCAGCGGAGAAAGCTGGAGCTATAGCGATGCTGATGGCACTTTGCTGGGTCAAAAAGTCACACCGATTGATCGTGCTGGCATTTATGTTCCGGGCGGTAAAGCGGCGTACCCCTCCAGCGTATTGATGAACGCCATTCCAGCTCATGTGGCTGGCGTCCCAGAAATCATCATGGTATCGCCCACGCCTCGCGGCGAGCGCAATACTTTAGTGCTTGCTGCGGCTTACCTCGCTGGCGTTAATCGTGCATTTGCTGTTGGTGGTGCACAAGCTGTTGCTGCACTAGCTTATGGTACGAAGACCATTCACTCTGTTGATAAAATCACGGGTCCTGGACGTGACTATGTTGCGGAGGCTAAGCGCCAAGTTTTTGGCAAAGTCGGCATCGATATGATCGCAGGCCCGAGCGAAATCCTCGTGATTGCCGATGGCAGCACGCCACCGGATTGGGTGGCGATGGATCTCTTCAGCCAAGCCGAACATGACGAGCTCGCGCAAAGCATCTTGCTTTGCCCAGACCAAACCTACATCGAGAAAGTGTTGGCAAGCATCACGAAGCTCCTGCCCGAGATGCCCCGCAAAGCCATCATCGAAAAGAGCCTCAGTGATCGCGGCATGTTCATCCTCACGCGCAGCATGCAAGAGGCCTGCGAGATCTCCAACCGCATCGCGCCTGAGCACTTGGAAATTTCCAGCAGTGAGCCTCACAAGTGGGAGCCTCTGCTCAAGCACGCAGGAGCCATCTTCATGGGTGCCTACACCAGCGAGAGCTTGGGCGATTACTGCGCTGGCCCCAATCACGTCCTGCCCACCAGCGGCACAGCGCGCTTTTCTTCACCGCTGGGCGTTTATGACTTCCAAAAGCGCAGCAGCATCATTGAAGTCAGCGAAGCAGGCGCACAGACCTTAGGAAAAATCGCCAGCGTCTTAGCCCATGGCGAAGGTTTGCAGGCACATGCCTGCGCAGCGGAGATGCGCCTTCGTTAACTTTTCGCTGATTGACGACTTCGCCAAAACTTTGATTAAGTTGGCACTCGTTTCAAAACACGTCCCGAGTTTGCGTGAATCGTCTCTCCGCGCAAGCAAGCTAAATGACCATTCACATAAACGCGCTCGATGCCCAAGCTGGCTTGCGTTGGTGCGCTGTAGCTGGCTTGGTCTTTCACAGTCTCCGGATTGAATAACACCAAGTCAGCCGCCATGCCTACTGCAATCAATCCGCGCCCGTGCCGAATGCCTTGCGATCCAGCGCGCGTTCTATCCAAGCCAAAGCGACTCGCACTCAAGCCCGTCATTTTGTGCACGGCTATTTCGAGCGGGAACAGGCGCTGCTCACGGCTGTAGCGGCCGAGCACGCGGGTGAAGCTGCCCCATAGGCGCGGATGTGGGCTGGCATCGTGTGCGAGGCCGTCTGAGCCCACCATCGTGAGCGGGTGCGCGAGGATGCGGCTCACATCGGCTTCATGCATCGCAAAATACACCGCGCCCGCTGGCATGAGGCGGCGGGCTAAATCGATGGATTCAACGCCCTGCTCTGCCGCCATCTCCATCAGCGAGCGCCCCGCCGCCTCGGGCTGCGCTTTCGACCACGTGATGCGCACATCGCGCGAGCTGGCCACGCGCTCGGGCAGCAGCATGGTGCTCGATGCATCGTAAGGATAGCAATCGAGGCAAACGCTTCGCAGTGCTGCAGCTTGCTCAATCAATCCCAAGGTTTGCACCGAGCGGCCATGGTTGTTGCTGCCAATGAGCTTGTGGTGCGAGAGCACCAGCGGGCAGCCCACGGCCTTGCTCACGGCAAAGGCTTCGCGCAGGGCATCATCAATCGCATCGGCCTCATTACGCAGATGCATGGTGATCGGTGCTTGTACAGCGCCCAAAGGCTTGGCCACCGCCATCATTTCTTTGGTGCTCGCCGCACGCGCTGGCGGGTAGTACACACCCGTGGACAAGCCCAGCGCCCCCGCATTGAGCGCGGCTTGCACATCGAGAGCCATCGCTTGGCATTCAGAATCTGTGGCCTCGCGCGACAGATCGGCCACATGTTTGACGCGCAGTGTGGTGTGGCCGACCAAGCTCGCGGCATTGCAAGCTGGGCGACTCTCTTGCAGTGCTTCCAAATATTCTGCAAACGATGCAAAGCGATAAGCATCAGCGCCCAAAATATCCAGCGGCGCTGGCACCTCGCGGCTTTGCAAAGGAGCCATACTCACCCCGCAGTTGCCGGTGATGACCGTGGTCACACCTTGAGAGAGTTTCGGATGCGGCTTGCCGCTGGCGTTTTGCAACAACAGGGCATCATCATGTGTGTGGACATCAATGAAGCCGGGGGCGAGTGCCAAGCCTTCACAGTTAATCACCTCTCTTGCGTTGGTTGCCGCAAACGAATGGTCAGGCTCACTGATGGCCACAATGCCATCGCCAGCCACCAACACATCGGCGATACGGCTGTCTGCACCCGTTCCATCGAATACTCGTGCACGGCGAAACAACAAATCATGCATACAGCGGCAATCAATCGACCTTCGCGCCCGAGCGCTTGACCACCTGTGCCCACATCGGGCGCTCACGCAAGGCGCGCTCGAACAGGCGCTCAGGTGGCGCGATGGTCAACTCGAACCCCAGCTGTGCATAGCGCTCGGCAATCGCTGGCGTGCCAAGCACTTTGTTGATCTCACTGTTCAGCCGCGCAATCAGCTCGCGTGGCGTACCCGCCGGCGCGATCACCCCACCCCAGGCCGTGGTCTCATAACCAGTGACAACTGCCTCCGCGATGGTGGGCAAATCGGCGGCAGAGGGGCTGCGGCGATTGCCCGACACGCCCAGAGCACGCACACGCCCGGCCTTGATATGCGGCAAGATGGAGGAAAGATTGTCAAACATCAAATCGATTTGCCCGCCGATCAAATCTTGAATTGCTTGCGAGCTGCCGCGATACGGCGCATGCGTGATGAACGTGCCCGTCAAGCTTTTGAACAGTTCGCCACCCAAATGCCCCGTGGTGTCATTGCCCGCCAAGCCCATCGTCAAGCGGCCAGGGCGCGATTTGGCCAAGGCAATCAGTTCTTTGACATTTTTTGCCGCCACATTGTTATTCACCACCAGAGCGTTTTGTACATAGCCCATCATCGCCACGGAGGCAAGTTGCTTATCTGCATCGTAGGCCAGCTTGGAATACAACGATTGATTAATCGCTAAAGTCACGACGTTGCCATAACCGAGCGTGTAGCCATCAGGGGCTGCGCGCGCAATTTCTTGAATGCCAATCGCGCCACCTGCGCCAGGCTTGTTATCGACCACAAAAGCCACGCCCATATTCTTGGCCAATTCATTGGTCAAAATCCTGCAAATTACATCCGGCGAGCCTCCCGCAGCCGATGGCACCACGAATTTGATCGGTTTGTCAGGCCATGCGGCGAAAGCGCGGCTTATCACGAGTGGGCTGGCCAAACTGGCAGCCGCCAAACTTTGCAGCACTTGTCTGCGCGGCACACTGATCAGCGGGTTGACACGATTTTTATTCATGATGAATCTCCAAGGGGTTAACATCTGTGATGCTGGCTTCTCAGGGTTTCCGGAGAAATTAGCTGTTTGATGGCTTGTATGATGCGGTAAGCATCCGTATCAAGCAATCGACAGACTTTGATCTCATCATGATTTTTAATCATGCAAAACCATGAACCGAATCCCTTCCACCCAAGCCCTGCAATGCTTTGAAGCCTCGGCTCGTCTGAAAGGCTTCACCTTGGCCGGCGATGAGCTGCATTTGACGCAAGGCGGCGTGAGCCGGCAAATTCTCGGGCTGGAGCAGCGCCTGGGCGTGGCTTTGTTTGATCGGCATCGAAGCGGCTTGAATTGAACGGCGGCGGGGCAATCGTACTTGGACGATATCTTGCCCAGCCTGCGAGCGCTGGAGCGCGCCACCGCGCAGATGGCCGCGCTCAAAGGGCATGGCGGGATTTTGAATGTGTCGCTGCCAGCTTCATGGGGCAACCATTGGCTGATGCCACGCCTGTCGATGTTCATGAACAGCCATCCTGAGATCAGCCTGAATGTGCTCACGCGCGTAGGCGCTGCAGATTTTTCGCATCGGCAAATTGATGCCGCAATTGAGTTTCGCACCCAATCGCGCACGGAGATGGATTGCGAGCCGCTGATGCGCTTGGAGCTGCAAGCCTATGCCGCGCCCGAATGGATCGCAGCCCGCGACAAACAGCGCAAGCCACGCAAATCGGCCGCTCTGCTGGACAGCACCGACATGCTGCAACACACCACCTTGCCCGAGGCTTGGGGACAATGGTGCGTCGCAGCGCATCAACCCGCCCTCGCTCCTCAAGGCCCACGCTACGACTTGATGTTCATGGCAATGAATGCCGCTGCCGCTGGATTTGGCGCAGCCTTGCTGCCAGATTTTCTGGTCTCGCCCATGCTGGCATCGGGTCGTTTGCAAGCCATCAGTGCGCACCGCATCACAGCGCCCGGCGGTTACTTTCTCTCGCGCTCGCCGTTGCTGCGCAGCGAATCCGCATTTCTGCGCTTCAGAGACTGGCTGCATGCACAATTGCCCGCATTCGATTGAAGCTGGGTAATCAAGTAGTCGTCTACTGCTCTTTTTTAAGCGTTTTAGGCCACTGACCGGCATAGAATATGCGCGGAATGCTATCTTTTTAGGAGTGATTTATCCTCTACAATGACTGTCATCAAACCGACATAAACACAACAGAGGACAGACCATGATTTTCGGCAAACTGTTGCCCCGCGAGGGCAATTTTTTTGAGATGTTTGATCAGCACGCAGATCGCATCGTGGAGGCAGCCAAGGCGTTTGAGCTTCTGGTCGCCCATTACGACGATGTGATGCTGCGCCAGAAATACAACGCCGATGTAGACAGCGCGGAGCGCGCGGCAGACCGCATCACGCATGATGTGAACAAGCTGCTGCACAAGACCTTCATCACGCCGATTGACCGCGAGCAAATCCACAAGCTCATCAACACCATGGACGATGTGGCGGATTTGATCCAAGACTCGGCGGAAACGATGGCGTTGTACGACGTGCGCATCATGACTGATGAGATCAAGCGCCTGACGGATCTGAGCGTGAAGTGCTGCGAACGCCTCAAGAGCGCAGTGGGCTTGCTCTCCAAGCTATCCGACAACGACACAGCTGAGGCGGCCCTGAAAACCTGCGAAGAAATTGATCGTTTGGAGTCTGACGCGGACCGCGTGATGCGCGCGGCCATGAGTCAGCTCTTTCGCAACGAGCCCGATGTACGTGAGGTGATCAAACTCAAGGCGATTTACGAGCTGCTGGAGACGATCACCGATCGCTGCGAAGATGTGGCCAATCTGATCGAGGGCGTGGTCCTCGAAAATTCCTGATCCCTTTTCCAAGCGAGGGATTCAAGATGGAACAAGTGCCAACTGCGCTGTGGGTGGTCTTCATGCTGGTGTTGCTGGCGCTGGCCTTTGACTTCATGAACGGCTTTCACGATGCCGCCAATTCGATCGCTACCGTGGTCTCCACTGGCGTGCTCAAGCCGGGGCAGGCGGTGTTGTTTGCGGCTTTTTTCAATTTCGTCGCCTATTTTGTGTTTCACCTGAGCGTTGCCGCCACGATTGGCAAAGGCGTGGTTCAGCCCGGCATTGTGGACATGCATGTCGTGTTTGGTGCCTTGGTGGGTGCGATCACTTGGAACATCATCACCTGGTGGTATGGCATTCCGTCCAGCTCCTCGCATGCGCTGATTGGTGGCATCGTCGGCGCGGCCATTGCCAAAGCGGGGGCAAATGTGCTAATCACAGCGGGCATTCTGAAGATCGTGGCGTTCTTCCTCGTCTCGCCGCTCATGGGCTTCTTGCTGGGTTCGCTGATGATGGTGTTGGTGGCTTGGGTCTGCCGCAAGCGCACACCCAGCCAAACCGACCGTTGGTTTCGCCGCTTGCAGCTCGTCTCTGCCGCCGCCTACAGTTTGGGGCATGGCGGCAACGATGCGCAAAAAACCGCTGGCATCATCTGGCTGCTGCTCATGGCAGCTACCGCAGCCGGCGTGGTGGGCCTGCCCGAGTGGATGAAGGCAGACAAAAACCATCTGCCCGGTTGGGTGGTGATTTCCTGCTACATCACGATCAGCCTGGGCACCATGTTTGGCGGCTGGCGTATTGTGAAAACCATGGGCCAGAAAATCACCAAGCTCAAACCGGTGGGCGGCTTCTGCGCGGAAACCGGCGGCGCGATGACGCTCTTCACGGCCACTGCGATGGGTATTCCTGTTTCCACCACGCACACTATCACCGGCGCGATCGTCGGCGTGGGCTCGGTGGAGCGTGCCAGCAGTGTGCGCTGGGGCGTGGCGGGCAACATCGTCTGGGCTTGGATTTTCACGATTCCAGCAAGCGCGTTTGTGGCGGCTGTGGCGTATTGGGTGAGTTTGTCTTTGTTCTGATTTTGCGTAATCCACGCAAGCCGCTCGCCTGCTGCGTGACGTGTCGGAACAGGTACCAAACGAACGAGCACAATTACCGCAAACGCTCCAACTCCGCCCGAGCCACATCCAAATCTCGCCCATACTCGGCCAGATACCGTGTGCGCTCTTCGCTGCTCCACTCATTGGGCGAAAAACTCTCCACCGCATAGCTGCCACTCGTGTGCACCACTCCAGCACGGCGAGCCAACATGAAGCGATCGGGGAACTTGTCGGGAATGAGCAAGAAGCCCTCCACATCGCGCAGCCTGAGTGGAAACGCGGGGCGCTTGTCTCGAATCAATGCGCCAAACAGGTTCAGCTTGAATTCCTGTGCCCCAGCAGCCACTTCTTCATTGAAGGTGATCAAGGCAAAAGGCTGACCACGCGCATCGTCCACCCGGGCACTCACCACATAGCGCCCCGCCACACGCACCTGCGCTTTGAGATAGAAATTGAGCGACCCCGCCTCCTGCGCCTCGCGGATACTGCCCCAAGCGGCGGGCACGTCTTCTGTGTAGACCACGTCAAAATGAGCCACGCCTTCCTTGCCATCGGCGCGTACGAAAACCAGCACGCGGATCGTGCCACCAAAACCTGCAAAGCCTTGGGTGGAGTGCGACAGGCGTGCACTGAAATTGCCGTCATTGGCCACCTCGTCCACCGCTGCCGCAGTGCCTGTGCCCGGGCCCGCGTCGGAGAAATCCAAGTTGGTTGAGCGCACCTGCACCAATTGCTTGCCATCGGGCACTGACTGCGCCGCCGCTCGGCTGATGCTCATTGGTAACACCTTGCCGTTGGCGTCCAGCGCCTGTACGGTAAATTTCACCGAGTCTTGGCCCGAGAGGAACACGCGGTCCTGCCCTGTCTTGAGCGTGATGCCTTTGACCGGCTCGCCGCCCTCGCTGCGCATTGTTTTTTCTTCCACCACAGGTGCGAACGGGCGCACTTGATCGGGCGCATCGGCAATCGGGCGCGATTCATGCGGGTAACGCGTGGCATCGCGGTAGCTGTTGTAGACCTGCTCCGCACGCTCGTAGCGCGCTGTCCACAGCGCGAGTTTTTCTTCGCGCAGTTTGCGGCCTTCGGGGCTCAGTGGTAAACCAGACGATGCGCCGGAAGCAGCAGATGTGCTGCCAGCCAATGGCGAAACACCCGTGCCTTGGAGGGTGATGCCGGGCAGCATGGCCGGTGGTGTGGCTGCTTGGTCAGCCGCTTCATCGCCTGACCACCACCACGCCAGCAACAGAAGTGAAACAGCCGTTGCCACCCAAGCAGCGACGGCCGCGCGCGACTTCATACGAGAAGCAGCCTTGCCAACACGCTTACTGCGCGTTGGTCACCATGTCCGCACGCACGAGGCCAACCACGCCACCCCAATTGCCATTGGTGTAGTGGTCGTATTGCTCGTTGTTGTCGCGGAATTTCACGCGATGGTTCGTCCATTTCACGCTGCCGCCTTCGTTGGCTGCTGTGCCCAAGGTGAGGTCGTTGCAAAACCAGTTGCCAGGGTTGCACAGGCCGCGCCCGCCCGAGCCAGCCGTGCCGCCAGAGGAATGGTAGGCCACGGCTTGGTCGTCTTGGCCGGGCATGAGGGCCGATTGGATGGCACCTTTGGAGCCAGCGAACATGTAGAACCATTTAGCGCGGGTTTGGTTGTGGTCGTACAGGGCGCGCGCCGTAGCGGTTTTGAGATCGCCCGTGAGCGGGTCAGACACCGCCCAACTGCCCAGATCGGCCAGCTCGCTGCCGCCTCCAGCGCCTGCGGCCACATTCACCCATTTGATGTTCCAGCCGGTTTGCGTGCCGCCTTCCGCCGCTGCGCCGCATTGGCCGCCCGTAACGATGCCGTTTTTCTTCGTGCGCGCCGTGCCACCGTAGAGCGACATGGCATAGCCAATTTGCAAATTGCCGGCGCTGTGCGCGGCCACATAGCACCAGTTGCTGCCCGTGCAATAGCAATCGAGCGCATCACGGATGCGGAAATTCTGGTCGGCCACGCGGTTGAAGCCATCCCAGTTGACAGAAATCTTGTTCACGCCACCGGCTGTGCTGGCCGGCCCCCAATAGGTGAAATCAGCATAGTTGCCGGCCTGGGCATTGGCATTGTTGCGGCCATTGGTCCACAGCGAATAATTCGTGGCCAAGGCCGCGCCAGCGGTTGCGAGCACGAGGGCGGCTGCAACCAGGAGTTTGTTGTTCATTGATGTCTCCAGATAAACCCAAATTTCCCATTAGCCCTATGGCACA
This sequence comes from Allobrachymonas sp., assembly GCA_046076625.1. GTDB lineage: Bacteria > Pseudomonadota > Gammaproteobacteria > Burkholderiales > Burkholderiaceae_C > JANMDU01. The sequence goes on along the minus strand of JBJTSL010000210.1, from coordinate 261 downwards.
GGCTCACGAATCGGCTTGATCGGGATCGGCAACTCGAACGATCTGGACTCGTTCCACAGCCCCGTCATAGCTTTCTTTGAAGACAAAATTGGCGATCGCCTGATACTTTCGCAATAGGTCTAATTTTTAGAAATGAGTCAATCATCATTAAATAAAATTTGGCTTGATCCAGAGGAAGACGAAGCATGGAAGGATCTATAGAACATTTAATAAATGATAAAATTACTAATAACCAGATACCCGACTGTCAATTTTTTGGTA